>WGBX01000095.1 GCA_015494075.1 Flavobacteriaceae bacterium | reverse complement strand
TAGGTTTTAAATTTAAAGGCATAGCAATAGATTATGCACTGACAAATATCGGATCCAATAATTTTTTCTCACATATTTTTTCATTACAAATAGATTTAGATAGCCTGAAATCTTCAAAAAATTAAAGTAAATTAAAATATACTTTCTATAAATAGTTAGCATTTATAACTATTTAAAAGATATGCGTATTTAATTTTATATGACTATTTTTATAATTATAAAAAAAAATTGCAGGCTGTAGTTTCTCCGCGAATAATATTGTATTTTTGTGTCGATTAACCATTAAAACAACAGCTTATGGCTTTTAACTTACGCAATAGAAATTTTTTAAAATTACTGGATTTTACTCCAAAAGAAATCAAATTTTTGATTGACTTATCGGCTGATTTAAAGAAAGCAAAATATGCCGGAACCGAACAAGCGTTACTCAAAGGAAAAAACATTGCTTTAATTTTTGAAAAAGCATCTACCCGTACAAGATGTGCATTTGAAGTTGCTGCACATGACCAGGGAGCTAATGTTACATATTTAGGGCCGAGTGGTTCGCATATTGGTAGCAAAGAAACTATGAAAGATACGGCACGTGTACTTGGCCGCATGTATGATGGAATAGAATACCGAGGGTTTGGACAAGATATCGTTGAAGAACTGGGACAATATGCTGGAGTTCCTGTTTGGAACGGGTTAACCAATGAGTACCATCCGACACAAATTTTGGCCGACTTCTTAACCATGCAAGAACATTCGGACAAACCTTTACATAAAATTACCTTTGCTTATTTGGGTGATGCCCGAAATAATTTAGGAAATTCTTTAATGATTGGAGGTGCTAAAATGGGTATGGATGTACGATTAATTGCACCTTCCGATTTGCAACCTGATGAAGAATTAGTCAAAAAAGCACAAGAAATAGCGCTTGAAACCGGAGCAAAAATCACTATTACAGATAATGTCGATACTGGTGTTAAAGGAGTTGATTTTGTTTATACAGACGTATGGGTGTCAATGGGAGAACCTGATGAAGTTTGGAAAGACCGCATTGGCAAATTGTTACCATACCAAGTCAATAAAAATTTAATGGCTAAAACCGGAAATCCATCGGCTAAATTTATGCATTGCCTGCCGGCATTTCATAACCGGGATACCAAAGTCGGCGAAGAAATTTATCAAAAATTCGGTATCAGTGCTATGGAAGTGACAGAAGATGTATTTGAAAGTCAAAATTCTATAGTTTTTGATGAAGCTGAAAACCGGCTTCATACTATTAAAGCAGTCATGGTTGCAACTTTGGGTATTTAATAATTAGAGATATGTACACTCTTGATACTCCAAAACTTTGAGACCATTGTAGTATTTTTTATTAAAACAGCTGAATTTTTCCATGTTATATGGGACTCACTAATTAAAATTTTCAGCAAATAGCTCAATAATCAAGACTTCTTAAATAATGATAAGACCAGTCTTATAAAAAAAGCCGGCTAATTAGCCGGCTTTTTTTATAATGTATTTAAAAATTTTTATTCTGCCTGTGTCATAAATATCTCAATATTACGTGCTTCTTTAGATTTTGGATATTTTTCTTTTACTATTTCAAAATATTTTTTTGCAATATTTTTATCACCTTGTTCCAAAGCTAATTTTCCGGCTTTTAAATAATACAGTGGTGCTGTATAATCATTATCAGAAGCTTTTGCAGCTTTTAAATAATATTCAAGAGCATCTTTTGGCTGGTTGAGTTCTACAAAAGCATCGCCTATAACTCCATAGGCTGTGGGTTGAAGAATATCATCATCTGCCTTGAATTTAGATAAATAAGAAACAGCTTTTTTATAATCTCCATTTTTATAATATATAATACCAATATAATAATTGGAAAGATTTCCGGCTTTTGTACCACTAAATTTTTCATTAACCTGATTAAATCCATATTTACCATCTGCACCATTTAAAGCTTTTTCAAAATCCGCTTTCATCTCTTTTTCGTCTGTGGCATTTATACCTTTATCAAAATAAGCTTGAGCTGTAACTAAGTTATTTGCAGCATCATGCTCTGCCGGAATTTTTACATTTTTATCGTACCACATATATCCGGCAACCAAAATAATAATAGCTGCCAAGCCGGTGAATATCCATTTTTGATTTTTTTCTAAAAATTTTTCTAATTTAGAAGCGCCTTCATCTAGAGATGTAAAAACTTCAGCTGTTGTACTTTCTTTTGATAAATATTCTAAATCGTTTCCGGTTTTCTTTTCCTTTTTATATCCTTTCTTTTTATAGGTTGCCATAGCTAAATGTCTTTTTGGTGAATGCAAAGATAAGTGATTAGTTTTAAAAAGTAAAATTATTTTTTTATAAGGCTTTAGCTTTCATAATCATTCATTGGCCTTTATTATGAATGGAATTTTTGCCAAACCATCTAAAGTTAAATTGGGTTCTACGTAATCTATTGCGGTTAAATCGTCTTTTAAAACACGCCACAATCCGCCTGTTATTAACACCTTATAATGTGCTCCTACTTCTTTTTTTATGGCATTTATCATATGATTAATCAAACCGATATAACCTAATAATACACCATTTTGTATTGCAGTTTGAGTAGTTGTGCCCAAAGCACTTTCAGGACGTTCTAACGGAACTGAATCAAGTTGTGAAGTTTTATCACCCAAAGCATTCATAGCTGTTTTTAATCCCGGTGCAATATTAACACCTAAAATTTGCCCATCTTTATTAACAACTGTAAAAGTTAAAGCTGTTCCGAAATCTATTATAATTAAATCTTCTTTATAAGTATCAAAGGCAGCTAATACGTTAGCAACCAAATCTGTACCTATCTCATCGGGGCTTGGAATTGTAATATTTAACTTCTCAAAAATGCTTTGATCTAAAATAATCAGAGGTGCGCTATTCAATTTTTTTAACAAACCTGTAAATTGTGGTTTTAGTTCCGGCACTACCGAACTCAAAATCTTTATTTTTATATCATCCGGATGGATACCGGCTTCCCATAAAACATTATGAATTTTGATACTGTAATTAAGCTCAGTAGCTTTTTTATTAGTCGTAAATCGCCAAATATGTTTCCATTTACCGGCCGATTGTATCCCTGCGACTATGTTAGTATTGCCAATATCTATGACTAATTTCATAAATTTATTTTAAATCTGTCAAAATTTATTTTTGTATGGAATTTCTAAAATAACTTTTGTGCCGGTAGGATTGCCATTCGCATCATGCAAATCTTCAAAAATAATTTTATAATTACCGGCAAACTTTTTAGAAAAATAACGCAAGCGCTCTTCTGAGAGTTTAATGCCTACCGAATCACGTCTAAAAGTTCGGCCTTTTTTAATTTCTTCCGCTCTTTTTCGACCTATTCCATTATCTATAATTTCTATAATAAAAAAATTCTTATCTTTTGGATAAATGTTAATTTTCAAATATTTTTTGCCTTTTTTGGGTGATAAACCATGCCATAATGCATTTTCAATAAATGGTTGGGTCAATAATGGCGGGATTTTTATTTGGCGTAAATTTAAATCGTCTGAAATATTAATATCAAAAATAATTTCATTAGAAAACCGGATGTTTTCTATGGAAACATACATTTTTAATGTATCAATTTCTTCCATTAAACTAATTTCTTTTGCAATGGTAGAATGTAAAATGGTCCGTGCTAGTTTAGAAAATGTACTTAAGTAGATGACTGCTTCTTTGGGTCTTTGCTGAATGATAAACATTTTGAGAGAATTCAAAGCATTAAAAATAAAATGAGGATTCATTCTTGCTCTTAATAAACTTTGCTCCAAATTCATCAGTTTTCTTTGATTATTGAGTTGGTGTTGTTTATAAAAAATTAATCCTAAAAAAATCATAAGCAAAACCAAAAGTAAAGTAAAATAAAAGGTTTTCTTGGTTCTGTTTAATTTTTCTGTTACTATTTGGTTTTTTTCGCCTAAAGCTGCTATTTTATCTTTGTTTTCTAACTGAATTTGCTTTATGATAACATCTGCAACTAACTGCCGGTTTTTTTGGTTTAAAACTTCATTTTGCTTTTCATTAAATTTTTTATGATATAAAAGCGCTTTTTTATAATTGCCTTGCTTCTCTTCTAATAAAGAAAATTGTTCATAAGCCATTTGAGCCACCGATGGAATTTTTTTATCTAAAGCTATTGATAAACCTTTTTGCAAATAATATTCAGCTTTTGAATAATTCTTGGCTTGCAAATAGGCTTTTCCCAAATTGACATATACATCGGCCAAATAATAAACATCTCCTAAATCTTTAGCCAAATCCAAATTTGGAAAAATAGTATTAATTGCTTTGTATGTATATCCTTGCTTTAAATAAATATTACCTATGCTATTGTTACAAATTACTTTCCCAACTTTTGAATGTATTTGATTGTTATAACTTAAAGATTTTCTATAGAAAGACAAAGCTGTATTATATTCTCCTTTTCTTTCATAAATAGCACCAATATTTTGGTAGTTTATAGCTAATCCTAATTTATTATCAAAGTCTTTTTCTATTTTCAAAGCTTTCATGAAATGGCTTAAAGCCATATCATCTCGTTGAAGTAAAAGATAAATATTACCTATACTATTATGTGAAATAGCAATATTTTCTATTATGTGTCGGGTTTTAGGTTTTACTTTTTTGGCCAATGATAAAGCCCTGTTATGATACTCGAGTGCCGACTTTACAGCATCCATACGCCTATAAATAACTCCAATCATATTAAGACTGTAAATACGATAAAAAGGGTCTGTTAGTTTATTGGCGAGGTTATAAGCTTTTTGATGATAATAAATGGCTTGTGGATAATTAGCCCTAAATCTATTGAGCTTGCCTAGTGCATTATATGCGTATATTTCTCCTTCTTTAAAATGATTAAGATGGCTTAAAGACACTAATTTTTTTAAAGAAACTGAATCGTTACGATAAGTAAATAATAATTGATTTAATTGATCATTATCTTTTATTTGGTTTTGAATGATAATATTGAATAAGCTATCTCGTTTTGTCTGCTGTGCCAATACAGCCGTAACAAAAATAAAAGTTATTAAGCAAAATAATCCAATTTTACGAGACATGTATTTCAAGTTAGTTTAAGGTTTGCGCTTGGCTTCTTCCCAATATTTTTCCATTTCTTCCAAAGTCATTTTTTTCAAGTCTTTACCCTCATATTGCGCTTTGTTTTCTAAATATTGAAAACGTTTTATAAATTTTTTATTTGTTTTTTCCAAAGCTGTTTCCGGGTTGATACCTTTAAAACGCGCATAATTAATAAGCGTAAATAACAAATCACCGAATTCTTCTTCCATTTTTTCCGGATTGTTTGCCAACACTTCTGTTTTAAATTCATTTATTTCTTCTTCAACCTTTTCCCAAACAGGTTCGGCACTAGACCAATCAAATCCTACACCTTTTGCTTTTTCTTGGATTCGCATAGCCTTAATCATTGCAGGCAAAGATTTTGGGACACCTTCTAATACCGATTTTTTACCTTCTTTTAATTTCAGTTTTTCCCAATTCTCTTTTACTTCCTGTTCATTGTGCACTGTTACATCGCCATAAATATGCGGGTGACGATATACTAATTTATCACTTATGGTCTCAGCTACATCAGCTATATCAAAAGCTTCGATTTCTGAACCCAATTTAGCATAAAATACAATATGTAATAGCAAGTCACCTAATTCTTTTTTAATTTCTTCCATATCTTTATCCAATATGGCATCTGTCAATTCATAAGTTTCTTCTATGGTTAAATGTCTGAGAGTATCAAACGTTTGCTTTTTATCCCATGGACATGATTGACGCAAATCATCCATTATGTCTAATAAACGGGAAAAGGCTTGTAATTTTTTTTCTTTTGTATGCATTAGTATAGTTGTTCAATAAGATGTTTAAAATAGTCAACAGCTTGCATAGGGAATGTTCCAAACCAAGTAAAGGGTTCGCCATCAACTAATAAAATTTTAGTATTTGGAAATAATTTTTGAAGCGCTTGTTTATCTTTTTCCTTAAAAGGATATGGTTCGGAAGCTAACAAAATAACTTCCGGAAATATTTTTTGTAAATCTTGCAAATTTATAACAGGATAACGAAGCGTATATTTGTAAATATTATCAAAACCGGCTAATTGCATCATCTGATGAATAAAAGTATCACCTCCCACACTCATCCAAGGTTCTTTCCAAATCATATAAACTGTTTTATAACGTTTTTTTGTCAATGCTTGTAAACTTTCTATTTTTTTATTTAACTGTTTGGTAATTTTTTTTGTTTCAGATTCTTTTTGTAATATCTTCCCTAAATCTTCTAATAATTTGTAATTTGAAGACAAATCATGCACATCTGAGACATAAATTTGCGCATAAGAACTAAGTTCTAAAGTCAAATCCTTAGGGTTTTCTTCCTTACTAGCCAAAATTAAATCGGGATGTAGTGCCGCAATTTTTTCGATTTTAAAATTTTTAGTGCCGCCAATAATAGCTTTATTTTTACGCCATTCAGGTGGATATTTACAAAAATATGTTATACCGGCAACTTGGCTATCTATACCAAAGTAATGTAATGAATATGTAATAGAAGGCACTAATGAAACAATGCGCTTGGGCGGTTGCTCAAATTGTAAAGGTCTGTGTAGTTGATCATGAAGTTTTATAAAAGGCATCGTCTTATAATTGTTCTCCGGCAGCTTTTAATTTTTCGGTATTATCGGCCAGCCTTAAGGCATCTATTATTTTGTCTAACTCTCCATTAATGATATTTTGCAAATCATATAAGGTTAAATTAATCCGGTGGTCAGTTACTCTACCTTGAGGGTAATTATAAGTTCGTATTTTTGCTGATCGATCACCACTTGATACCATAGATTTTCTAAATTGAGCATCGGCCTCCTGACGTTTTTTCAATTCGATTTCATACAGTCGTGAACGTAAAACACCCAATGCCTTTTCATAGTTCTTATGCTGCGACTTTTGATCCTGACATTGTGCAACTATACCGGTGGGAATATGAGTTAAGCGGACAGCAGAGTATGTTGTATTAACAGACTGGCCTCCCGGTCCGGAAGACATAAACAAATCTTTACGAATATCATTTGGATTTATTTGGATGTCAAATTCCTCAGCTTCAGGAAGCACCATAACAGTTGCCGCTGAAGTATGAACGCGACCTTGTGTTTCGGTTTGCGGTACACGTTGCACACGGTGCACACCTGCTTCATATTTCATAGTTCCATAAACATCATCGCCTGTAATTTTGAAAATCATTTCTTTAAAACCACCGGAAGTACCTTCATTAAAATCTACAATTTCAGTTT
Organism: Flavobacteriaceae bacterium; assembly: GCA_015494075.1. Lineage (GTDB taxonomy): Bacteria > Bacteroidota > Bacteroidia > Flavobacteriales > Flavobacteriaceae > WGBX01. The sequence continues at coordinate 15,015 of WGBX01000095.1, read as the reverse complement.
TCCAACCTTTTTTATCGGCGTATTTAGTGTACATTCGGTACAAGTCTCCTGCAAAAATACTGGCTTCATCACCTCCTGTTCCTGCTCTTATTTCAACTATAACATTTTTAGCATCCTCAGGATCTTTTGGTATAAGCATAAATTTTATGTCATCTTCCAATTCAGGCAAACGTTTTTGTGCAACTTCTAATTCAGATTTAGCCATTTCTACCATTTCCGGATCTGTTTCATCAGCTATAAGCGTTTTAGCTTCTTCTATATTCTCTAAAAGGCCTTCATATTCTTTTATTTTTACCATTAATTTTTCTAAATCTTTATATTCTTTATTAATGGCTACATATCTTTTTTGATCAGAAATGATATCCGGTTGAATAATCAAATCTGAAACTTCATCAAAACGGTTTTTTATCAGTTGTAATTTATCTCTCATCCTATAGGCTTTTGTACAAAAATATAAAATATTGGGCGATTATAAAATAAAAACATCCACCTATTTGAGGTGGATGTTATCTGTATAATTTATTGTGGTATTAATAATTCCACATATCTTCTTCGTAAGCTCTGATTTTTTCTTTAATACGTTGCGATTCTAAAAGTTGTCTTAGCGCATTATCGTGTATATATTCTTTTATTTCACGATCACCATATACATTATCTTCTTTATAAATTACCCCACTAAATCGTCTCGCATTTAAAAGATGATCATAATCTATCGGATGTGTTGTATTACGCGGATTAAAAGCATAATAATTATGCAAAGTCATACGCGCATCAGGGAAAAACACCCAAAAGACTTCAACTAAATCCGGCGTAACACCGGCAGCCATCCCTTTTGGATCAACTGCTACTGGTGCAATACCTAATAAGCGATATTTTAATTCACCATATTTTGCATCAAAATACCAAATACCACGCACGTGAAATTCTTCAATGGTTTCTGAATTAACATGAAATTCATTGATATATTGCGGGTCAACAAAGCCTTCATCGTTAAACTGATCACGACCGGCATCTGTTGTATCAACGGCAGTCATACGATCTTTAATTTCATCCAATGTTAATTTTTGAGTGAAATAAGAATCGGCATAAACTTTTGTAATTTTACCTGATTTGATACCGTGATATAAAGCATCGAATAATGATCTAACATTAGGCATCGAAGCTAACGTATCAGTTGGATAGTATAAGGGTAAATTAAAACGTTCATCCAAGTCTATACGTTCCCACACTTGTTTTCCCCATAAAATATCACGATCTTCAGTATAAGGATAAGGCAATGGCAAACTGAAATCCATTTTCTTTTGTTTGCTGTTTTTCACCCCAATTTCTGATGGATCTTTGGCATTAAGGATATTAAATTGCGCAAAACCGGATAGGCTTATTGATAGCAATGCAAAAATTAAAAATACTTTTTTCATTTGATAATGTTTATTTAATCTAAAACGAACTGAATCGCAACTTTATTTTTTAATTGATAATTTCAACAATAACCGGCGATACTTTTTTAATTTGATAACCGGAATTACCTTTTAAATAGGCTCTAATATTATAAATTTGTACGTTTTGACCTCTTTTGACACGTCGTAACAATTGCTTGGCTTTACTATCTAAATGTGTACCATTGACGCGTAAAGTAGGTTGTCCCGGAACTTTAAAATCGAAACTTCTAACACCTAAATTAACGTCGAAATCAAAATCAGGTAAAGTCGCGTTAATGGTAGAGAGTTCCAAATTTCGTTTAGGCATCTTTACCACACCACTTTCACCTCGCACGGTTCCTACTGGTGGCGGAATGTTTTTAACTCTAAAAGTTTTGCTGTCAGTGACTGTTTTTCCATTGACTTTACCGCTAACCTTAATCTGAACAGTTTTGCCTTTATATTTGGTTACATCCATTATATACTTTCCGGTTCCGACTTTTTTGAGACCCGGAGCTGAAACTGATATTTTATTGTCTGGCACACCGGGAATTGAAATGGATAAAGGATTTTTTACACCGCGATATACAACATTCATTTTATCGGCAGAAATAACGGCACTGTTCGGAACAGGAATGACTGCATATTTTACGGTAAAGGGTAATTTCACATCTTCATTATTTTCATCAAATACTATTTCTCCCTTTACTTCTTTCTCGCCTACATTTCCAGCAGGTAAATTTAAATGGACATAACCACTGGTTAATAAATCCTCTGGAACAGGTTTGCCGTTGATAAGAACCTTTTTAAAAGACATGGTACTATCAACGCGTCCTAATGCTACTTTACCGGTAACCTTTTCACCGGGAAAATATGCAGATTTATCCAAAGCCACCACAGGTTCATAATTAGTCACCGAAACATCAGAAGCCATTTGCCCTCTTAACATACTAGAAAGGATTTCATTTTCTGTCACAGCACCTTTGTTTACATAGCTGTCTAATTTAAAAATGGACGAAACTGTAGGAAATCCTTCAAAATTTGCCATTAACCAAGGCTCTTTACGTTTTCCTTTTTTACCATGCACTTCAGCGTCTGTATTAAAACGAGCTTCAATATTTTTTTTCATTTCATCCGACAAAGGTTTGTCGTCTATCTTTATATTTAGCAAATAGTTTCTGTAATCTTCAATGGTTTTTTTAAACTCTTTGGCTTTTTTAGTTTCTTTACCATTACGAAAGAACATATTATCTACTGTACTAGACTTGTCCATACTTTCGTAATCTAAATGTTTTGGTATTTTACCGTTAAATTCTTGTTTAAGAATGTCACCTTTTAAGTTAAGAATATAGTTTTGAAAACGCTTGGTTTTTTCTTGTAATTCATTGGCTATTTTATACTTATCACCATATTTTGCGGGTTGTTCTTTTGCATTTTGAGCCAATGTCTTTAAAAGATAGTCATTTGATTTTGTTTTCATTTTGGTTGCGGCTACCACCTCTTCTGATGATTTTCCAAAAGCCGAAAGGACTTTTTTGGACATCTGAAGTGCCAACATTGCAATAAAGACCAAATACATCAAATTGATCATCTTCTGTCTTGCTGATAATTTACCTCCTGCCATTATAATTTTTTTTTAAATTTATATATAAGTTAATTTGAAAGTAAGAATTACTTTTTATTAACATTCATGGCTGAAAGCATACCACCGTAAACGTTGTTTAAATCTGCTAAATTTTCTTTTAATTTGGCCATATTCTCTTGCAACTGTTTAGCATAAGCGGCAGTTTCTTCATTAGCTGTAGCATTTTTATTTACACTTTCTAACTGAACTTTATATAATGAATTTAAGCTTTCTAATTGAGCAGACGCTAAAGCTAATTCCTCAGCATATTTTTTTGTAGCTCCTGCTGCATCAGTAGCAACATCCATACTTTTAGCCGCTTGGTGTAATTTATTGATGCTTTCTCCTAAGCTTTTCATTAAATTAGAATCTAATTGAGCTTCATGTAACATCTTATCTAATTTTTCTGACAACTTGGCTTCTAATTGGGCTTCTGTTTTATCTTTTCTATGTCTCGGAGCACCTCCGGCCAATTCTGGATAAACTAATGACCAGTCTATTTCTTCTTCTTGTGGTTCAAAAGCTGAGACAAAGAAAATAACTGCTTCGGTTCCTAAACCAACCATTAATAAAACATCTCCTGGAATACCGAAAATAGACATATGTAATATTTTTCCCAAAGCACCAAGTATTACAATTGAGGCACCGATACTATATGCCATATGGAATATAGTCTTAACTTTTTTGGATGATTTTAAAGCCATAATTTTAAATTTTGATAGTTAGTAATTTATTGTTCTGTTTGTGAGATTAATTAATTTTGTCCTTTACGTTTCATATGGCGAGCATTTACGCCCATAAAGTCTTCAACACATCTAAAGCCGATATAACTTCTGGCAGTGTCAGCATATTCATAAGCTCTTGAATGAACTTGAATAAAATATTTAACATCTTTCCAAGAACCGCCTCTTATAATTTTACGTTTATTATCATAGGCATCAGTTGTGGGATTAAATGAAGCACCAAAATAATATGAATCTGGATAGTAAGATGAATTTGTCCATTCGGCAACATTACCTGCCATATTATACAGGTTATAACCATTAGGGTTGTAGGATTTAGCCGGTGCTGTAAATACTGCTTGATCAGAGCCATAATCTCCTCTTAACGGCTTAAAGTTTGCTAAAAAACAGCCTTGTTCATTCATAGTATAAGGACCACCCCATGGGTAATCATTGCCTTCCATTCCACCACGCGCGGCATATTCCCATTCAGCTTCTGTAGGCAAACGGAATTTATGTAAAGGAGCTCTATTTTTACTTTTTAAAAACCAAGTCATTTTTTTGGTCCGGTAATCGGCAAAAGCTGTTGCTTGATACCAATTAACACCTACTACCGGATATTCACTGTAAGCATCATGCCAAAAATAATCATCATGCATGGGCTCATTATATGCATACATAAAATCTTTCACCCACACTGTAGTGTCAGGATAAACTTTAACAACAGTATCTTTGATATGCTTAGAACGTCTTTCACCTTTACGAGCAGCTTCGCCATTATCATACCATCGCAATTTATAGATAAATTTATTTACATCAAACATCCGTGCTGCATCACCTGTTTCCTCAATTGGTAAATACATAGAATCCATAACTTCTGCATAATATTCATCCGGGAATTTATTTGTATTGAAGATTAAAGGTACCTCCCAGTTTAAAACTTTTCCGGCATTTTCATCATCCGGATTGCTTAAACTGCCATAGGTATTCATCATATATTTGTTATAGGCATTTTTTGTCGTGTCTAAACTTTTAAACATATATTTTCCTATGCCTTTCTTAGGTGTAGCCTCCATTTCTTCAGCTAAAACAGCCAACCTGTAGCGGATAATAGAGTCTCGAACATAGTTGACAAATTCTCGATATTCGGCATTGGTGATTTCAGTTTCATCCATATAAAAGGCACGGACTGTTACGGTACGGGTAGGGGCATTTAAGGCATACTCTTTATCCTCATTTTGCTTACCCATTACAAATGCACCTCCCGGAATTAAACTCATGCCATAAGGTCGGTAAGGATGCCAAGCATGTCCTTTAACCCCGACAACTTCACCTCTTTGGTAGTTATTTCCACATCCAGTTAATAAACTTGCAATGATAGCAGAAAAAGCTATGATTCTTTTCATAAATATGTTAAATTTAATCGTATTACTCTATTATCTATTCTAGCGCACAAATATAAAAATAAAATAGTTGTCTAAACAAATTTTTATGTATTTATATTTTGCTTTTGTTTAAATTCTAATAATCAATCTATTTATTATACTAATTTATAGCATTTTATCAAATTTTCTGAATATTTTATTTTCATTATTAATTATTATGATATTTTGTCCAATATCTTATATACTCTTGGTGTTATATGTCCGTTTATTGCCATTTGATAGTCTTTTTCTGTACAAGGAAAAAGAATTTCATTAGATAATTCCGGCAATGTCAACCACCATCTATTTGTTTTAGGATTCTTATAAAAAATCGATTTCAACAAATTATTTTCTACATAAAACTTTAATAATTCCTTAACGCCTATATATGGAAAATCATCTTGAAAGGCATTTTTACCTTCTAAATAATACCAAAGCATTTGAGCCGCTAATTCACGACCTGTTTTATGTTTGTCCCACACGGGATTATATTCAAAGATACCCAAAAAACGATTATGTACAGCAATTCCTGCTAATCTTGATATTTTACAAATATCAAGACCGTTTAAACCATTAGGTTTTCCTTGTTTATGAGCCGGCATTTCAGCATATCTAATACTTCGCATGTCAATACTGACAAAATTGGCTTGTCTTATTTCGGGTTCAAATTCCAAAACATCCTCTTGTAACTCACCTAATTTATAATAATCCAGATATAATTTGTCAAATATTTCAAATTTAGAAGGATGATTATAATACGTTTGAACACCCAACAAACTTAAATGTTGTAATTGAGATTCTTCTTTTTGTAATAGCAGACTCAAATAATTTTCATTGTCTAACTCTGCATCTGTCAATGAACTATCAATAACCGCATCTATAACGGACAAGTTATATAAATTATTGTTCTTATCCAAATAATTTGTAACAGCCAAACTCAAGTCTTGTGATCCACCTAAGATAATTACGGCTATATCTTTTGGAATAAGCTTAATAACTTCGGTGAGTAATTCAATTGTTTTAGCCGGTGATTCTGTCGTTATTAAATTTCCTAAATCGACAATATTCAAATCCCAATTACCCGGAAATAATTGATAAAAGCTTTGTCTGATTTGATCCGGGGCAAATTTGGTTCCTTCATTGTTAATAGCATTTCTGTCTTCTTGAACACCTATAATAACGACATCGGCTAAATTAAAATCCGGCATAAAACCGGGTAAATGTATTGCTATATTTCCACCCAGCATACTATATGATTGCGCTTCCGAAAAATCGAAATCTATTTCAACCGGTTTTAAAAATGCTTGCATCTATTTCAAATTCTTTTTGGCAACTTCTAAGGTAATACTTTCAGGATCTGTTCCTTTTGGTAACATTACTTTTTTCTTTCCTTTAACCACTACTAACCTGCCCCATTTACCTTTTTGCAAACTAATACCTTCTTCGGGCCAAACTTTTACCATTTTTTCTTTTTCTTTTTTAATTTTATTTTGTATCAATTCAACAATATCTTCATCTGTCAAATTATCAAAATCATATTTTTTAGGTACATTAATAAATAAATCATTCCATTTTATAAAAGGACCAAAACGACCTTTGCCTTTAAAAACCGGTTTATCATCATAATTGGCAATAGGTTCATCTGCTTTGAGTTTTTTCTTGATCATATCTATGGCTTGGGGCAAATTAACACTAAGCGGGTCCATATTTTTGGGAATTGAAATGAATTTTCCATCATAAATAATGTATGGTCCATATCGTCCGGTAGCTATTACAACATCTTTACCTTGATATTGACCAATATTTTTAGGAAAAGCAAACATTGATAGTGCTTGTTCTAAAGTAATATCATTTAAGCTGATACCATGAGGTGCGCCTGCAAAGACCGGTTTTTCTTTTTCATTGGATTCTCCTATTTGTACTAAAGGACCGAATTGTCCTATTTTCACATATACATTTTTTCCGGTCTTAGGGTCTTGGCCTAATAAGCGTTCTCCACGGGCTCGAGTAGCATTTTTGGCTACATCTTCTACCACAGGATGAAATTCTTGATAAAATTCTTTTAAGGTATGTTTCCAATTTTTGTTTCCTTCTGCTATTTTATCGAGTTCTTCTTCTATTTTAGCTGTAAAATTGTAATCAAGGATATGGTCAAAATGCTGAGTTAAAAATTCATTAACAACGATTCCTATATCGGTTGGTACAAGTTTATTTTTTTCATTTCCATATGATTCTGTTTCAGTTTTCTTAGAAATAACACCTTTTTCTAAAATCCATTTGGCAACAGAGCGCACTTTGGGCTCTATGTTCTTTTTTTCAACATAACCTCGTTTTTGGATAGTAGAAATAGTAGGTGCATAAGTAGATGGTCGTCCTATGCCCAATTCTTCCATTTTTTTGACCAATGCCGCTTCATTATATCGTGCCGGAGGCCGAGAATATTTTTGTATAACTTCTATATGTTTTTCCTCTAATGTTTCTCCTTTTTCAAGTTTTGGCAACCGGCCTTTAAATTCTGGGTCTTCATTAGTTTCTTTAGTTTCTTGATACAATTTTAAAAATCCATCAAACACAATGACTTCACCTTTGGCCGTAAATATATTTTTAACTTTATTATTTTCAATCTTTACTGTTGTACGGTCTATTTTAGCATCAGCCATTTGAGAAGCGACTGTTCTTTTCCATATAAGATCATATAAACGGTTAGAATCAAAATCCATATTAATTTCACGACGCGAAACAATAGTCGGTCTTATTGCCTCATGAGCTTCTTGTGCTCCTTTTGATTTTGTTTTGTAATTACGCGGCTTACTATAATTTTTACCGAAAACTTGTGTAATCATTTCTACCGCTTGTTGTTTGGCATCAGACGACAAGTTTACACTGTCTGTTCTCATGTAAGTGATAAAACCATTCTCATATAATTTTTGAGCCAGCATCATGGTTTTAGACACACTAAACCCTAACTTGCGTGCGGCTTCCTGTTGTAAAGTTGATGTTGTAAAAGGAGGAGCCGGTGTTTTTTTTGCCGCTTTAGTATTGATATCAGCTACTTGGTATGTGGCTCCTTTTAACAATTTTAAGAAGTCTTCTACGGCTTTTTCTTTTTCAAATTCTTGATCTAATGACGCTTTAAATTGGTGTTTAGCATGATTAGCAAAATACCCAAGTACTTTAAAGCTACTTTTTGATTGATGGTTTCTTATTTCATTTTCACGATCTACAATTAAACGTACTGCTACAGATTGGACACGTCCGGCCGATAAGCCTTTTTTTATTTTTCGCCATAAAATAGGTGATAATTCATATCCCACTAAGCGGTCAAGCAGTCGTCTGGCTTGTTGGGCATCAACTAAATTATAATTAATATCACGCGGATTGTCTATTGCATTTTTAATGGCTTTTTCAGTAATTTCATGAAAAACAATACGACTTGTTTTATCATCCTTTAAATTTAATTGATTTTTTAAGTGCCAAGCAATGGCTTCTCCTTCACGGTCTTCATCACTAGCCAATAGAACTTGTTCGGCCTTGTTTGATAATTTTTTTAATTTCTTTATAACCTCTTTCTTATCTTTTGATATAATATACTTAGGTGTAAAATTTTTTAAGTCGATTCCGATTTCTTTAGATGGCAAGTCAGCCACATGGCCATAGCTTGATTCTACGTCATAATCTTTTCCTAAAAACTTTTTTATCGTTTTGGCTTTAGCCGGTGACTCAACTATAACTAATTTTTTACTCATGAATAATTTTTTTTGCAAATGTAAGATAAATTAAGTTAAAAATTAAAGTCGGAGCAAAACCCCGACTTTAAACAAATATGAATCATGTTAAAATTAATTAACCGGTCTTCTATACCCTTTTTTGATTGATTTGGTTCCAACACGTGACATAGCACATCTAAAACCTATATCGTTACGTGAAAGATATTGTGGGTAAAATCTTCTTTGAGAAGGGTCTAACCAATAAGCTCTATCTCGCCAAGAGCCACCTTTGATTACTCTTACTTCATTATCAATAAGTGTTGAACGGCTATTAGATTTATCATAATTTTTAACCATGGCAGTTGAGTCGGCATAAACTTCATGAACAGGTGCATTATACATACGCAAAGAAGGGTCTGAATTCACGTCCTCTTTATCTTTCATATAACTTCTTGATGATTCGACGTCACCATCTCTATAATCACGATTGTCAGCACGATCAAAATTTTGTCTTAGATAAAGCTCATTATCATCAATAGCTTTTTTGCCGGGCGAACCAGGCAATTGACTAACAATTATTTTACCATTAGGCAAAGTATCCATCGGGATAGAATCCGGTGTTATAATAACCAATTTTCCATTTTCATCAAATGCTTGTTTGGTATAAACATTACCTCTATAATAATTAAAATCATTGGCGTCATCATCTATAATTTGACGATATACATCAGCCACCCATTCATTTACGTTTCCAGCCATATCATATAAGCCGAAATCGTTGGGAGGATAAGTCTTAACTGGTGCTGTAATATCAGCTGCATCATCTGACCAACCTGCTAAGCCGTCATAATTTCCATCGCCAATTTTAAAGTTAGCCATTTCTTTTCCTCTATTTTTTCCTTTTTGCAAATTACGGGTTGTTGTACCTTTCCAAGGATAAATTTTACGACCTTTTAAAGTGTTAAATTCTCGTAAGCCAATATCAGCTTTTGCAGCATATTCCCATTCTACCTCTGTGGGCAAACGATAGGCCGGTAAAATAATTCCGGAAGATCTGTTGACAACATTTAAAATTGTATCATTTTTTTTCTTTTTATGAGCTTGATACAATTCTGTATTACCGCCGAAAGCCAATTCTGGTTGGGTTAAATAAGTTTCAGTACTAAATAATTGATCGGCAGAAGGGTTATCTAATGCTTCACGACTTAGTTTACCTGATTTATAAAGCAACAACTCATTAACCCGATCGGTACGCCAATTACAATATTGAACCGCCTGAATCCAGTTAACGCCAACTACCGGATAAAGAGCGTAAGCCGGATGACGTAAATAATTATTGACTAAATCTTCATTATAACCTAAAGGTGTACGCCATACCATAGTGTCTGGTAAAGCACCTTTATATATATTACGGTATTTGGGATCATCAGTAGGAAAGACCTTTTTTAACCAATCTAAATATTCTAAATACATTAAATTGGTAACTTCCGTTTCGTCCATATAAAATGAGCGAACATGTTGTTGGTTGGGCACGTTATCCCAATCATGCATAACATCATCTTGCACCTCACCAAAAGTAAAAGTACCGCCTTCGATAAAGACTAAACCCGGGGCAGTTATTTGATTTCTAAATTTGGGATTAAATTTATAGCCGCCTTCTTTACCATTTAAGGTACGACCGGTGCCACGGGAAGTTTTGAAATCATTCGACTGTGTCGAACAACCTGTCATTAATATCCCCAAAACGGCCCAAGAAAAGACACCAAATAAAAAACTTTTTTTCATATTATCATTTAATTTATTATGTATTCACTTAAATTATATCACTTAAAATCAACACTTTATCATAATAAAGGTTAGTTTTCTTAATTAAAATGCTTTATTTTTTATATAAAATTACAACTGCAAAGATAATATTAATTTTTATTGTCACAACTATAGAAACTTAATTTTTGATTGTTTATTGTCTAAAAAAAGCTAAGTTTCATTTTTTTGGGAATTTTCTTTAGGCATTTCAATAAAATTGCCATTGTCATCAAAATATTTTAAAAAGGCGTCATCATCAGGTGTCATATTCATCGTTTTTTTTACATCATATATTTTTTTTAATTGAGGCCGGTATAGTATTGCTAAAAATAAACCTGTGACAAATCCGGATAAATGCCCTTCCCATGATATATGTTGCACTATCGGAAACAAAAACCAAATTGAACTACCATATAAAAAAACAATAATTAAAGACACCGCAATCAAGCGGTAATAACCTATTAGAATACCAGAAAAAAACAAAAAGGATACTAACATATAAACTAATCCACTGGCGCCAATATGAAAAGAAGGGCGACCTATAAGCCATGTTAAAACACCTGTCAAAATCAGCCCCCAAAACAGTATTTGCCAAACTACTCTCTTATAATAATAAAATAAGAAGAACATTAAAATAAATAATGCCGTTGTATTATTAAAAATGTGTCTTAAACCGTCGTGAATAAACGGACCTGTCAATATACCTATTAAACCGGCGGCTTTTCTAGGATAAATTCCCCAATCATACCATTGATAATGAAATATGTACATCAAACCGAAAACTGCCCAAATTATCATCACAAAAAGAACCGGATAAAACAGGTAATAAGCCAATAGTTGTTTTGGTTTTGATGCATCATCTATGTTTTGTTGAGACATATTAAAAGGTTAGGTTTATATTTTTATCAAGACAATGTAAACTTTATTTGTAACTTTGTCAAATGTTAAATTACACAAAAGTATTTTAAAATGCAAACAGCTCGAAAACCGCATTGGTTAAAAGTTAAACTACCCAGTGGTGATAACTTTAAAGAATTACGACATATTGTAGAAACGCACAATTTGCATACTATCTGCAGCAGCGGTCGCTGTCCTAATATGGGAGAATGTTGGGGTGAAAGAACAGCAACCTTTATGATTTTAGGAAATATTTGTACACGTTCTTGCGGCTTTTGTAATGTCTTAACAGGTCGTCCGCTACCAGTTGATATGAATGAGCCTGTAAAAGTGGCTAAATCTATACAGTTAATGGGTGTAAAACACGCTGTAATAACTTCTGTTGACAGAGATGATTTGCCTGATGGCGGTGCACATATTTGGGCTGAAACTATTCGGCAAGTCAGAGCTTATAATCCGGGCATTACTATGGAAACTCTGATTCCTGATTTTCAAGGCAAAACAGATTTACTGGATATTATTATTAAAGAAGCGCCTGAAGTTGTTTCACACAACTTAGAAACTGTTCGGCGGCTTACAAAGCAAGTAAGAAAACAAGCAAAATATGAACGTAGTTTAGAAGTTTTGGCTTATCTTAAACAGCAAGGCCTTAAACGTACCAAATCCGGAATTATGCTCGGATTAGGTGAAAATGAAGCAGAAATTATTGAAACCATGAAAGATTTACGTCTTGCCGGTGTTGATGTGATGACTATTGGTCAATATTTGCAACCCTCTGCCAAGCACTTACCTGTAATGCGATATCCACATCCGGAAGAATTTAAAAAGTATGAACAAATAGGTTTAGAAATGGGATTTAAATTTGTAGAAAGCGGCCCGTTAGTTCGTTCTTCTTATCATGCTAAAAAGCATATTCAATAAAAATAATTTTTTAAATATTCTAAAAATCAAGCTGTTATGTTGTATTATATAACATTAATAACAGCTTTTTTTATTTTGAAAAGGCTTTTTGTACCTTTATCCAATCTAAAGTAGGTATATAAAATAAAAGCATGATAAACAAAGAATTAGAACTAGCTTGGGAATTTGTAAATCACACTCAAAAATCTATTTTTTTGACCGGTAAAGCCGGTACGGGCAAAACTACTTTCTTACACCGCTTAAAAAAAGAGTGTAATAAACGATTGGCCATTGTTGCGCCAACGGGTGTGGCTGCCATTAATGCACGTGGTGTTACCATTCATTCTTTATTTCAAATACCGTTTGGACCTTTACCTCCCGATACCGTTTTCAAAAGAGATTTTCGTCAAAAATTTAGTCAAAAAAAGATTAATTTAATCAAATCTTTAGATTTATTAATTATTGATGAGATAAGTATGGTTCGTGCTGACTTACTTGATGCCATTGACCAGACTTTACGCAGATATCGCAATCGGCAAAAAGTTTTTGGCGGTATTCAAGTTTTGATGATTGGCGATTTACAGCAATTAGCACCGGTGGTTAAATCACATGATTGGGCGTTATTAAAAACGTATTATGAAACACCTTATTTTTTTAGCAGCAAAGCTTTTCAGGAAATACAGTCTGTAAGTATTGAATTGAAAAATATTTTTCGTCAAAAAGATGCAACATTCATACAAATTCTTAATGAAATTAGAGAGAATAAACTCAGCAGTCATACAGCTGAATTGCTAAACAAACGTTATATTGTCGGGTTTACACCCAAGTTAGATGATGATTACATTATATTGACAACACATAATTATAAAGCTGAAAAAATAAACAAACAGAAGCTATCCGAACTAAAAGGTCGAACATTTTACTACCATGCCCATATTGAAGGTCATTTTCCGGAAAATGCATACCCAAATGATCTTAAATTGGCTTTAAAAAAAGGTGCACAAGTCATGTTTATCAAAAATGACAGTAGTCCCGATAAACGGTATTTCAATGGCAAAATAGGTCGCATCAGTTTTATAGATGACAAAAACATTTATGTGACTTGTCCGGGTGAAACACAAGAGATTGAAGTCAAAAGAGAACGCTGGGAAAATGTGACTTACGAACTCGATCAAGAAACAGGACAAATAACAGAAAAACTTCAAGGAAGCTATTCTCAAATACCTTTGCGACTGGCTTGGGCTATTACAATACACAAAAGCCAAGGATTAACCTTTGACAAGGCCATCATTGATGCTGAATTATCCTTTGCACACGGACAAACTTATGTTGCTTTAAGTCGTTGTAAAACTTTAGACGGTTTAATTTTACAATCGCCTATTAAGCCCCATAGCATTATTAATGACAGTCGTGTTAGCCGTTTTACGCAACATATTGCCGAAAATGCACCCGACAAATCAGATTTAACAAGTGCTAAAAAGCAATTTTTTATTAGTAGCATATCAGAATTACTAGACTACACGCCGCTTCTCTACAATGTCAATCGACTTTTACACCTTTTAAAAACACATAAAGGCAGCATTCAAGGATCTGGTAAAGTTGCTTTGGATGAATTAAAAATTATGTTGACTGACTTATCAGATATCAGTTTCAAATTTACTAATCAAATCAATCAACTAGCAACTGATACTAAAGATATCCAAAACAATCAGACTATACAAGAACGCTTAAACAAGGCCTTTTCCTATTATCGTGATCTAACCAAAGAAAAAATAGAACCTGTCTTCAAAAAAATAAAATTTGACATTGAACATAAACAAATCAAAAAAGATTTTGAAAAACACTATTTGGAATTGGCCAACGATTTGAATCAGAAAATCTATATTTTAGATCATCTGGAACTGCCCTATGAAATATCAAAGTATTTGAATATCAGAGCACAGGCAATTGTAAAAAGCAACTTGTCAAAACCTAAAAAAATCAACCAAGCTTTACCCGAAATTATTCATGAAGATTTGTTTGATGCCTTAAAAACCTTACGAAATAATTTGGCAATAAAAGAAAATGTTCCACATTATCAAATTTTTACGCAAGAAACACTTTATCATTTATGTGAAAAACTACCTGTAACCGATAAACAACTTAAAGAGATAAAAGGCATAGGCAAAAGTCGCTTTAATAAATATGGCACTCAAATTTTGACACTTATTCAGGACTATTGCTTAGTAAACAATATTGAATGGAAAGCAGATCAGCCTAAAAAACAAATCGCTAAAACCAATACCAGACAAATTTCATTACAGTTATACCAAACAGGAAAAAATATAGAAGAAATTGCTGAATACAGAACATTAACCACCGGTACTATTTGGAATCATTTGGCCTCTTTTTTGCCCACAGGGGAGATTAAAATAACGGATTTAATACCCGCTAAAAAAATTAAAAATATCAGGCATCTGATAACAACACATCAATTTAAAAATTTAACCGAATTAAAAAAAATAGCCGGAAATGCTT
>WGBX01000094.1 GCA_015494075.1 Flavobacteriaceae bacterium | reverse complement strand
TTTTTTAATTGTTTTTTGAGAATTAAAATAGTCGGAAATAAAACCAATAATAACAATATTAACGGATTGACTATTTGATGGATACCGGGTTGCCGAATCCAATGCCATAAGCCGGTTGTTAAATGACTATTTATGGTCAAGGTCATGTTATCACGATTGCCGAGTTGGGAGAGGTAATGCAACATTTCGGGCGGATACTGCCAAGCCGGTGTTAGTGCTTTATTAAAAAAATCGAATGGATAAAAAAGATATCCCGTAATCCGGTAATTTTTGCTTAGCCATAAGCCTAATATTATTATACCAAACAAAATTATTTTGAAAGATTTTTTATATAATTGTTGCCGGTGACGCCAGCATAGAATTAAAACTAAAAAAATATTAATGATTGCAGTAGGTTTGATTAGAAAACTAAAACCGGATAGTAGTAATATTTCTATAAGTTGATTGTAATTTAACCGTTGATAATTTTGAATAAATAAATCAAAAACCATTAAGGATAATAAAATCACCGGTAAATCGGGAGAAGGTGCGTCTAAAAAAAATATAAAGAGGACAGAAATTGCTGGAAACAAACGGAGCCAATATTTTTTATGTTTCCATTCATTTTGATACTTTAGTAACCAGTAGAATATAAATATTAAAAAAAACAAACCATTTAGGTCATTAAAAGTCAGCCATTTTAGATGAAAATTTAAGCCGGCTTGTAATATATGCCAGCCCGAAAATTGTCCTAAAAAAGGATGAATATTCATAAGCCCTTTTACCAATCCGTATTCGTTAGCCCATTTTATTGTTTGGATATAATAACTTTCATTATCGGGTATGGATGAACGACTGCTGCTTAATATTAAAACAATTAAGCCTGTGAAGAAAAATAAGTTTTTGTATAATCGTGGTAGATTTTTAAAAGCTTGCCAAATTATTTTTAAATATTTGGGTTGAATAATCAGGTAAATTAATGACGCAATAAAATAAAAAATTTGCCAATAAAAGTTAAAACCTTTAAAATATAAGGTCAACCAAATTAATATCATATAAGTAAACAAACCGTTAACTAATAGATAGCTGATATGTTTATGATTATTTTTAAAAAGGATAGCTTGCAACATACTACCCAAAGCAGCAGCAATAGTCAAATTGATTAGCCAAACCCACAAAATAGCAAGCATAAAATTGTTTTAATGGGTAAAATTAAAAAAAATATTCTACCAAAAGGATTTAGTTTATGTAGCAAGTCGTTTATTTGGACGCTATAAATCCATGATTAGTCTTTATTTTGAAATAATTTATGCTTGAGAAAAATCTTTTTTAAATTAAGAGAAAATGTATTTGTTTAAACAATTTTTGTATGTTTTATTTCACAAATCTTAATATCAAATAACCCGTTAAACCGGCGATTACAGAACCGATTATAATTCCTATTTTAGCCGAATTTATTAAAAAATCATTACCCTGAAAAGCCAAATTAGCAATAAATATTGACATTGTAAATCCGATACCTGCAATAGCAGCAATTCCAATGATATGTTTGTAATTTAAATCTTCGGGTAGCTTAATCAATTTTAATTTTAACCCTATAAAAGTAAATAAACTAATACCTGATAATTTTCCTACAAATAGTGCTAAGGCAATGTTTCTTACCAATTCGAAATTTAATTCTAATCCTGATGTAAAACTAATACCGGCATTTGCAAATGCAAAAACAGGTAAAATAAAATAAGCAATTAAGCCGTGTAATTTTTCTTCCAAAAATTGCAGAGGCGATCGCACTTCAGATGTAGCATTTCCTAAATAGTTAATACAATTCATTTCATCTTTGTTGAGAATATGATCCGAATTCTGGTTGGTTTTAGTTTGTAAATTTTGACTTACAAAACTAAGTTTATCAATATAATCGTCTATATTTATTTTCTTTTTTATAGGAATTGTAAAAGCTAGTAATACACCGGCAATAGTTGGATGAATGCCTGATTTTAAAAATAAAATCCAAACCACAATGGCTATAATTATGCCTATATCAAAGCGGAATGTTTTTTTATGATAAAACCAAGCAAGACCCCCGATTAATATGAGGGCATAAGCCAGTAATTGCCAATAAATATGCTGACTATAAAATAATGCTATAACAAGTACAGCAGCCAAATCATCAATAATAGCAAATGCCGTTAAAAAAATTTTTAGACTTAAAGGGACGCGTTTGCCAAGCAGCATTAAAACAGCCAGAGCAAAAGCTATATCTGTTGCCATTGGTATTCCCCAGGCATTGGCAGTGTCACTTTGTTGGTTTAAAGTTAAAAATAAAACAATAGGAATAAGCACACCGCCCAAAGCTGCAATAAAAGGAAATGCAGCTTTTTTTAAACTATTTAGTTCGCCTACCAGCAACTCTCTTTTTAATTCCAGTCCTATTAGAAAGAAAAAAATGGCCATTAAACCATCATTTATCCATAATATCAAGGGTTTTTTTAATTCAAAATCGCCCAAAGAAAATCCTATAGGAAATTGTCTTATAGCCAAATACACCTCATTAAAAGAGGTGTTGGCCATAAACAATGCAAGGATAGTTGCACCAAATAATAAGAAACCGGCTAAACTTTCGGCTTTAATAAATTTTTGAAAAGGATTGATAATTTTACGGATCACAATAATATTTTTATTTTAAAGGTTCTACTGCAAATTTAGTGAAAGATATTTATTTAAGGTGTTAGACAAGTTAAAGTTTGGGTTGAGAACACTCGTTAATTTGCATTAAAACTATTATGAATCTTTTAAT
>WGBX01000093.1 GCA_015494075.1 Flavobacteriaceae bacterium | reverse complement strand
TATTTAATCAATAAAAAAAATCTGGCACAATTTCTGTAAAAAGAGAAGTGAACAAAAAAAAACTAAAATTATACACTATGGCAAAAAATATTCAATTTGATATCGAAGCAAGAGATCAATTAAAAAAAGGTGTTGATGCATTAGCTAACGCTGTAAAAGTTACTTTAGGTCCAAAAGGACGAAATGTAATTATTGAAAAATCTTTTGGTGGCCCTCATGTTACCAAAGATGGCGTTACAGTTGCAAAAGAAATAGAATTAGAAGATCCTTTACAAAATATGGGCGCACAAATGGTTAAGGAGGTTGCTTCCAAAACCAATGATTTGGCAGGTGACGGAACCACTACTGCTACTGTTTTAGCACAAGCCATGGTACAAGAAGGCTTAAAAAATGTAGCCGCAGGTGCCAATCCACTCGATCTTAAAAACGGAATGGATAAAGCTACAAAAGCAATTGTTAACCAACTTGAAAAACAAGCAGTTGAGGTTGGTGACGATTTAGAAAAAATTAAACAAGTTGCTTCAATTTCTGCAAACAACGACCAAAGTATAGGTGACATGATTGCAACTGCTTTTGGTAAAGTTGGCAAAGATGGCGTCATTACCGTAGAAGAAGCAAAAGGTATGGACACTTACGTTGATGTAGTAGAAGGTATGCAATTTGATCGTGGTTATATATCGCCTTATTTTGTAACCAATCACGAAAAAATGGAAGCCGAATTAGAAAAGCCTTTAATTTTATTGGTTGACAAAAAAATATCAACCATGAAAGATTTGTTACCGGTATTAGAAAAATCGGCACAAACCGGCCGTCCATTATTAATCATTGCAGAAGATGTAGATGGCGAAGCCTTAGCTACATTAGTCGTTAACAAGCTTCGTGGTGCACTTAAAATTGCAGCTGTTAAAGCACCCGGATTTGGTGACAGACGTAAAGCTATGCTAGATGATATTGCTACTTTGACCGGTGGAACAGTTATTTCAGAAGAGAGAGGCTTTACTCTTGAAAACGCAGATTTAGATATGCTAGGACAAGCAGACCGGGTTACCATTGACAAAGACAATACTACAATTGTAGGAGGTGCTGGTAAAAAAGAAGACGTTGAAGCCAGAGTTAAACAGATTAAAGCTCAAATAGAAAGTACAACGTCAGACTATGATCGCGAAAAATTACAAGAACGTTTGGCCAAATTAGCCGGAGGTGTTGCTGTTGTATATGTCGGAGCACCATCTGAGGTAGAATTGAAAGAGAAAAAAGACCGGGTTGAAGATGCCTTAAATGCTACCCGTGCAGCAGTTGAAGAAGGTATTATTTCAGGTGGTGGTGTAGCATTAGTACGTGCTCAAAAATCACTTGAAGATTTAAAACCTGAAAATAAAGATGAAGAAACCGGTATTAAAATCGTAAAACGTGCTATTGAAGAACCATTGCGACAAATTGTAGATAATGCCGGTAAAGAAGGCGCAATAGTAGTAGGTAAAGTGTCAGAAGGCGAAGGCGATTTTGGTTACGATGCTAAAAATGATCAATATGTTAATATGTTTAAAGCAGGTATTATTGATCCTAAAAAAGTAACACGTGTAGCCTTAGAAAATGCCAATTCGGTTTCCGGTATGATTTTGACAACAGAAGCTGCCATTACCAATGTAAAAGAAGAAAATGCCGGCGGTGCTGCAATGCCACCAATGGGAGGCGGTATGCCAATGATGTAAAAACCATTTTTAAAATACTAAACAAAGCCGTTCTAATATATTGGAACGGCTTTTTAATTTAAGCTTTACAAAATTTAATTCTTTCTAAATTTCAAGTAATACTAAAAATGTTATCGCTTATAAAGAGAACATAACGCCTGCCGAAAGTCCCATACTTGATCTTAAATATTTCAGTTCTCCATATAATTTTAATTTTTCAGAGAGTGCATAAGTTGCGCCGCCCCCAATTGTAAGCCCAATACCTGAACCGTATGAAAAACTATAGCCATCACCACTATATGATACAGAAAAATAGTTTAAGCCTACAAGAGGATAGTAATTTAATGTTGCCGGATCTCCAAAATTATAATGACCATCTGCACCAATCATAATTACACTATAACTTGAATCATCAATTAAAAAATAATCAAACGATGGAGAAATAGAAATATTTTCCGACATAACAAAATCAGCTTTACCTTCAATAGCAGTAGCATCTGAACCTAGCATAATACCGCCACCTAACATTGTTTGTGCATTGATTTTAGTCATTGATAAGAGTGTTAAAAGTGTAATAATTAATACTTTTTTCATAATAATAAATTTTAAATTTAATTTAATTGTGCCTACTTCTTTTTTTTATATTGGTATTTCGGCTTATTTCCAATAATATATTTATTGATTGTAATTATTTTTTATAAACTACAAAATTGAATGCTTTATCTGTTGGATTCCCCGAGATATCGTAAGTGTTTATTGTAAAATATGTACTATAATTTTGTACTGTGATAAATCCAATATTACTATATCGCATATTTGTCATAACTGTATATGAGCTGGAAGACGTTGGCGCATTGCTGCCTGTAAAATCTATTTTATAAATACCATCTGATGTTTTTGTTACGGTAAAACCATCTGAATGTGCCCCTAGTGAAGAAAAGTAACCTGCACTGGTTATACTTCCATAAATATAAGCCTTCATATCCGTATCACCTGAGTCTGGCGAAGTAATCTTTTGAGTTGTGTAAATATCACCTACAAAATAACCTGCATAACTCCCTGACTTTTCGGCTTCACCATATACTGCATAATGGGTACCTCCTGCTGTTACTTCAATTTTATTATAAGATCCGTATTTATCACCACTACCGGTCCCCGATAAGATATTATGAATAGCATAATGTGTGTTATCACCTGAGTTATTAATATAATTTACAGAACCGTATTGTTCTCCGGTACCATCACCGGTTAATTTATTATAGTTTCCAATTTGAGTGCCGATTCCTCCGCCATATAAAATATTGTAATTTCCATAATGTGGTCCAGTTCCAGAACCATTAAGTGAGGCATAATAAGCATAATGGGTCCCATTTCCTGTATTTGATATAGTAGAACTAACACCATACTGTGTGCCCTCACCTGCATCTAATAAAACAAACTGGCCGCCATAATGTCTACCGCTTCCGGCACCTCCGATAGCTGCACCAAATCCGTACACATCATCATTTTCGGAAGATCTTGAGTTAATTCTAATTAAAGCATTAGAAGTGGCATTAGTAAAATCAAAACCCACAACTATACTACCGGTTCGTCTAATATCCTGTACATCATCTGTAGCAGGATTGTTAGTTAAACCCTCATAAAATAAAACAGGTTTATTAGATAAGTCATTATAATCACCACTAAAAGAATTTCCGGCTTTTTCGGCATATTTTGCATAAGGTACGGCTTTGAGCTCAGTAGTACCAAAATCCTGAAAACCTGCTCCAGTATCAATTTCCACTTTTAGAAAATTGGAATTGCTACCCCAGTCTATGGTATCAAAACTGCCTAATACGGCTGTACCTTCTCCTATACTGACAGATATAATACCATTATCATCGGTATTGGTGGTTTGAGTTTCTTGATAAATTGAAGTTGTGCCGTTTTCTAATACTGTAAACTGAATAGTTACCGGATGTGTAGCTAAAACACTACCATTCTCAGTAATAAGTGCTTTGTAGTTAAATCCACCGCCTTGGGCAAAAGAAAAACTTGCTATTAAGACAGCTGATAAAATAATGATTGATTTTTTCATAATTATCATTCTTTTTATGATTAATATATTTAAATTTAATGCTCTATTTTTTGCCAATATTCTTGAATTTCTTCATCGGTAATATTAGGCTTTAATAGTTTTATGGCTGATTTGTATTCAGCAAACGTATGTCTATCAGGATATCTCAGTATTTCGATTGCTTCTATTTGAGTAAGTTGCTTGGTTTTTATATTATCTCCGGGGCTTATAGCAACTTGCTTACCATCATTTTTGTGCATCTGATTAAAGGCCTTTTTAATGTCTGCTTCCTTAAAGGGTATTTGCCCGTTTTGCGTTATCATTGCTTTATATGCATCATAAGACATATTTTGATAACGTTCCATTTCATTCATCATGCCCTGCAGACCTTTCCCTTTTTGTTTTTCGGCATCTTTCCACATATTATTAATTAATTGTTTGTCTTTTTCAGAGATGTCATATCTTGTATTTAAGCCTTTATCTGCTCTAATATAACTATCTACAATTTTAAATGCCCGTTCTCTATCTGTTTTAGATAAATTGGGATTCTCTTTGTCAACTATTTTGTTGAACTTAGCTTTTCGTAGTGGCTCGGGCGCTAACGGATCATATTCTTGAAAATAATCCATATAAGAAGCAATAATGTCATTCAATTGGTTGTGTTGAATAGGCTGGGCTTGGATTTCTAGTATAAATAATATACTGAATAGAAAAAAGAACCTTTTCATTATGTTATTTTGTGGTTTCATTCTTTAAAAATTAATCTTTCTTAATGTAACTAAATGAACTGTTATTATTATCAGTATATACCAATTCGCCATTTGGTTGTAGTGTGAACTGCCATAATTCAGTTGAATTAGTATCACTATAATAAACTGACAATTGATAGGTGTCGCCGGTTGATTGTTCACTAACCGTATAATCCAAATTACTAATACTTTCCATATAACTAAGATCTACTGTTAGGTAACCGTTTGCATCATACATCACAGTAAACATATCATCTGTTGTAAATCTAAAACCGTCTTCACCATTTAATCCATTTGGTTTTACCCAAGTATATTGAATCCAAGAAGGTGGGTTTAAATGATCTTTGTTAGTTGATTGCTCTGATGTAGTTTCTTTTTCACAAGCAGTCAAACTGAAAGTTGCAAACATTGTTACTATAAATAAACTTAAACATTTTTTTTTCATAACTAATTTTTATTTAATAATTTTCAATAAGATAAATTCCCAATATTTTCCCCATTTTCCGGGTGTCTCTATAATTATTTTGGCAAAAACCCCCGGTTTATCATTAATAAGCCAGAGTTTAATTCTATCATCCATTCCGGCGGTTGCTTCAACAACTGTACATACAAAACTACCAGCAGGCACGCTTATTTTTTCATTACCTTTAACCCTAAATGTATCCAAGTTATAGGGATACAAATTTTTATATGAATCATAATTATTAGGTTTTAAAGCTGTGTCGTCAGGGAGGTGATAACGGTCATAACCATCAAAAATATAATCGATATGAAAATGCTCTTCGGCAGTATTAACTTTTGAGGTTAATATTTTTGTTTCAAATGTTTGGGACTCAGGTATATATTTCGAAAATCTATATTGTATTTTCTTTATGTTTTTAAGATAGTTATGATATTGAAATGGCGTTTTCCATGGAAGTTTTTCTACATCACTCTCGTATTTGTACGCCCCATTGGCATCATAAAAATCTGCTTCGGAAAAGTTTAAATGC
>WGBX01000092.1 GCA_015494075.1 Flavobacteriaceae bacterium | reverse complement strand
GTATATAGTCAAAGTACTGATGAATTTGAGAGTATATTAGCTCATGACAGCTTGGCAAAAATTAGAAAAGACTCTATTTTTAAAAGGCAACAAATAGATAGTCTAAAATAAATTATCTTATTTTAAATTTTTCCAATACCACTTAACAGCCTCTTGCAAGCCTGTTGTTATATCATATTCAGGCTGGTAATTTAATAATTGACGGGCTTTATCTATTGAAGCCAATGAATGCGGAATATCTCCTATTCTTTCCGGTCCATATTTTATTGTCACTTTTGCAATTTCCGGATCAAAATGGCTTAAATATGTTTTTAACAAATTGACCAATTCATTTAAAGTTGTTCGTTGGCCGTATGCCGTATTATATACTTGGTTTAAAGCAGCTTCATTGTTTGTGGTTAAAGCTAATTTATTCATCAGTATGACATTATCTATATAGGTAAAATCTCTTGAAAATTCGCCATCACCATTAATGACAGGACTTTCATGATGCATTAGTTGTATTACAAATTTAGGAATTACAGCGGCGTAAGCACCCTTGGGATCTTGTCGTCTTCCAAACACATTAAAATACCGCAATCCAATAGTATCCAAGCCATAGGTTTTGTGAAAAACACCTGCATATAATTCATTGACATATTTAGTAATAGCATAAGGTGATAAAGGTTGACCTATAATTTCTTCGACCTTAGGCAAATTTTCAGAGTCGCCATAGGTTGAAGAACTGGCAGCATAGATAAAACGTTTGATTCCTGCTTCACTTGAAGCAACCAACATATTTAAAAATCCGTCAATATTAACCTGATTGGTTGTTATGGGGTCTTTAATACTTCGTGGCACAGAACCTAATGCTGCTTCATGTAATACATGCGTCATGCCTTGAACCGCCTTATGACATGTTTTTAAATCTCTTATATCGCCAACTTGTAACTCAAATGAAGGATGTGTCATCAAATGTTGAATATTATGAAAATAACCAGTGGCAAAATTATCAAGACATCGCACTTCATGTCCATCTTCTAATAAACTTTCACATAAATTTGAACCAATAAATCCGGCTCCTCCTGTAACAAGTATTCGCATCTTTATATTTTTTTTATTATTAAAGTCTCAAAAATCATTCTAGTAATCATATTTATCGCCCCATTTATTTTTCAAATCTTCTTTAACTTTATGTTCTTTAACATTATTACTTGGGTGATAAATTGTATGACTGGCGATTTTTTCAGGCATAAAATTCATTTTAATAAAGTTTCCCTGAAAATTATGAGCATACTGATAGTCTTGACCATATCCTTGCTCTTTCATCAACTTGGTAGGTGCGTTTCGTAAAGCCAAAGGCACAGGTAAGTTGCCGGTTTCACGAACCAATTTTTGGGCCTCATTTATAGCCTTATAAGCTGAATTACTTTTGGGAGCAGTCGCTAAATAAATTGTAGCTTGTGCCAAAGTAATCCGCGCTTCCGGCCATCCTATTTTTTGTACGGCTTCAAATGCTGCATTGGCTATTAATAATGCATTAGGATTAGCCAGACCAATATCTTCGGATGCTAAAATAATTAGACGACGTGCAATAAAAACCGGATCTTCACCACCTTCTATCATTCGTGCCAACCAATAAACTGCCGCATTAGGATCGCTGCCTCTTACAGATTTAATAAATGCAGAAATGATATCATAATGCATTTCACCTTTTTTATCATACAAAAAAGTATTGTTTTTAACACTTTCTTTTACAATTTCATCAGTAATTATAACCGGAGAAGCGGATTGTTGCAAAATAATTTGTTCAAGTAAATTCAATACTTTTCGAGCATCGCCACCGGCATAATGTATTAACGCAGAAGTTTCTTTAAGAATAATATCTTGTTGTTGTAACCATTGGTCTATTTTTAAGGCTCTTTTTATAATTTTCATTAAATCATTAGACGTCAAAGGCTTTAAGCTAAATACTTGACAACGTGATAATAAGGCATTATTTACTTCAAAACTAGGATTTTCTGTTGTTGCGCCTATCAATGTAATCCAGGCTTTTTCCACTGCTTCTAACAAGCTGTCTTGCTGTGACTTATTAAAACGGTGAATTTCATCTATAAATAAAATAGGCGTGCTTTGATTAAAAAATCCTGTTTGGTTTCTAACCTTTTCTAATATGTTTCTAATATCTTTAACTCCTGAATTAATAGCACTTAATTTGTAAAAAGGGCGCTGCGTTTCAGTAGCTATTATTTGTGCTAAAGTTGTTTTTCCCGTGCCGGGAGGACCCCACAATATAATTGATGAAAGTAAGTTTGCCTCAATTTGCTTATATAAAACCCCGGCATCGCCCATTAGATGTTCTTGACCTATATAGCCGGCCAAATCTTTGGGGCGCACCCGTTCGGCTAAGGGAGATTGCGGTATTTGCATATAAAAATCTTAAAGTGTAAAAATAAGACTTTTTATTAAAAGTAAGGCTGTCTCTTATGAAACAGCCTTACAAGCAAAATTAAACTCTAAATAAGAACTTAATAAAAAAGAATATTATTTTAAAAATTTGTATGTCATGCCAATCATGATTAAATCGGTAGACATTTCATAACTGACTTCAGTTCCCGGTATTTTACCAAGTGGATTCGTTTGTGCATCCCAAGGGCCACCATAAGCTGTAGGCACAGGACTCATCATAGTACCTTGTGTAGCATCGCCACTTGAACCGTGCTGATAGACCGCATTAATGTTAATTTTCTTGGCTGCTTCATAAGTAAATCCGAATTGAAAAGAATTTGTAACAACAGCGGGGGCTGAAACTGAAAAGAAGGCTAATTCATCATCAATGGGATTAGTGCTATAAGTATAGCCTATTCTTATTGGTAATTTTTCAATACCTTTATACTGAATACCGGCAGAAATAACTGTCATATTTTTCCAACCAAATCCTTTAACGGCTCCTGTTGGATAACCTGAATCACCAATTACCCATCCTTTTTGGGAAAATCCATTGGTGTTTTCATAATCTACCATTCTATAATCTAATGCAAAATCAAAACTTTGATTAGAATACCCAACGCCTAAAGAAAAGATTGCCGGAAAATCCATATCATATTCATTATCAGGTGCAGCTGAACCGTCCAAATAAGTGTTTGTAAATTCTAAAGGACTTAAATTTTGCTCTGTTTTATATGAAATTCCTGCTTTAAAACCCTTCTTTGAATCATAAAAAATACCAACTTGACCGCCTAACCCGGTTGTACTTGTTTGCTGGGCTACCGGATAACCCTTAGACATATCCGGATTGGTAGTTGGGTTAGGTGCCAACTCTAATGATGCATAATTAAAGGTCGGTGCCAAACCAATTGATAATTGCTCCGAAAGCTGATAAGCAACCGTAAAACCAATTTGCATCAACATATAATTAGACTTAATATGACCAAATCCATTCATAGATTGCGGATAAGTAATCGGGTTTGAATCATTTGGGTCCCATTGAGGATTAGGATTACCTGCATCATCAACCGGCAGATTTGTTTCTTGAGGAAAATCTACACCAAAACCACTAACACCAAAAACAGAAAAAGCGTAAGTAAATTTACTATCAGGATTACCCCAAAGCATAGCTGCTGATGGTAATGGAGAAACGCCTTTCTCATCATCAGTAGTACCACTAACCGCAGGAGAACCGGCATACATCATATCGGGAGGAATACTTGAACTTAAGGTAGGAGAAGCAAAAAATAAACCCATATCAACATTTAAAATAGTACTATTAAAAGTTGATATACTAGCCGGATTCCACTGTATGGCACCACTAATATCTAATGGTTGTCCTGTTGCAGCACCACCCATTGAAGTGTTTATGCTACCAATACCGCCCATTAAATGACCGGTTTGTCCATAAGTTATAAATGATAAAGTAAAGAAAATGATTAATAATAATAATTTTTTCATAATGTAATTTTTAAATTTATATTTGTGATATTTGTTACAAACAAATGTAGTTATGTACTAAATTAATTTATGTGACAATTGTCACATATTGGCAAAGTTCAAAAAATAGGATGTTTATTAACAATTAAAAAAATATCATTAAAGTTTAACTGTTATTTTGCAGCAAGATAATTATAATTACTAAGAGTTACCATTTTCTTTAGATATAATATCTGCCAATAATTTACGTGCACGCATCAATTTAACTTTAACATTGTTTAAAGGTTCTCCTATTTTTTCTGCAATTTCCTTATAACTCAAATCTTGAAAAAAACGCAATTCTATAACTTCTTTATAGTGAGGTTTTAAACGATTGACAGCCTGTTTGAGTTGCATTAACTTTTGATCCAAAATCATTCTGTCTTCGGCGGTTAATTCTTTATCGGGTAATAAGAAAAGGTCGTTGTCTTCTTTTATAGAAATAAAATTATGTTTTTTTTTTCGTTGAAAATCTATGTAAACTTGTTTAGATATCATCAATAACCAATTTTTAAAATCGTATTGACGATTGTATTTATGAAGATTGTCAAAGGCTTTGGCAAAAGTTTGTATGGTAATATCCTCAGCATCATTTTGATTATTTATTCGCGATTTTTGAAATCTATAAACATCATCCCAATATTGATTGAGTATCTGTTTATAAGCCGATTGTTCGCCTTTTTGAGCTGCTTCTATAATAGCAATTAAATTTTCCAACGCGCCGGTTTTTTGACTAAATTTATTACAAATATAAATAATTGAAACCACAATAAGCTCAATTCTAAAAAAGGATACCAAATTGTTAAATCTTTTTCATTTAATTTCCGATTGATATGATAATTGATATGCCAAGCTGTGCCTAATCTGAGCAGCATTAAAGCTATAACCCATGGCAGTAAGTATAGATGTATTAATAAAAATATACTTGAGAGCCAAAATCCGACCAAACTTAAATAGTAAAGACCTAATAAAACTTGGTGTTTTTTTTTATAATATCGTGCAGTACTGATATGTCGTCTTTTTTGATTAATATATTGGCGCCAATTTTTTTGAGGAGATGATCGAACAAAAGTTTCGGGAGCTAAACAAATTGCTGTATTTTGATCATTAGCAACTTCATTTACAAATAAATCATCATCACCTGAGAGAACATCTAAATGGGTATAAAAACCATTATTTTTCATGAATAAATCTTTGGTATAAGCCAAATTGCGACCTACGCCCATATAAGGCAAAGATGTTAAAGCATAAGAAAAATATTGAAGTGCTGTTTGTACTGTCTCAAAGCGTATTAGCTTATTTAAAAAACCTGTTGACTTTTTATAGGGGCCATAACCCAAAATAAGTTCTTTATTTGAAAATAAAGCAGACATTTTAGCTAGCCATTGATTTGAAACGGGTTGACAATCTGCATCAGTAAAAAACAAATATGGTTTAGAAGCGGCCTTAATACCTAAAGTTAAAGCATATTTCTTATTTCCTCGCAATCTATTATCATCATTGAAATTTACTTTTACCACTTTGGTTTTATGTGGAAATTTTTCTTTAAATGATTGTAGTATATCAAATGTCTGATCAACAGAACGATCATCAATTAAAATGACTTCAAAATCCGGATATTTTTGTGCAAAAATTAAAGGAAGATTCTTTTTTAGATTCTCAGCTTCATCTTTAGCACAAATAATTACAGAAACAGGAAAAGTTACATTTTTGAAATCAGGAGTCTTATACTGAACTAAATTTTGAAAAAAAAACCAATAATATCCTAATAAAATAATAGTAAACAATACCAATACAATGAAAACTACCTGCATAAATCAGAGAGATTAATTTTTATTTAAAGTTTCAAAAAATTTTGTTAAATCTCCTTTTGCTTTTTCCTCAGCAATTTTTCTATGCAATTCATGGTCACAATTACCATCATACTCTTCACGAGTTCGGCCACAAAAGGAACAAGGTTTATTATCAGGATTTGTTTCTGGGTTTAAGCTTGCACACGT
>WGBX01000091.1 GCA_015494075.1 Flavobacteriaceae bacterium | reverse complement strand
ATCTTTAAGCATTTAAAGATAGTGATAGATTTAAACAACCTGTTATATTAGAAAAGTTATATTTTTTTATTATATTTGAGTATTGTTGTCTAAATTTTGAAGATACTCTCTAAATATCCACTCATTTTTATTACGTTATCTCTAATTAGCGGGATTTTGAGTGCAGCCTTTTTTCCCCTTTTAATACAAATTCAACTGATATTATTTTTTTTATTTTTCTTTGTAACTGTATTTTTACATTTAAAGACCAGACAAGCACATAAATTTTATAAATTTTGGTTGATAAGCTTATTTGGAACTGTTTTTTTCTTGGGTTATCTTAGTTATTATCATTCTGATCATCGTCATCAAAAAAATCATTATACACATTTTATTCATACAGAAGGCTCTTTATATGTGCATACGGAAATTGTTGAAGTATTAAAACCTACTAAATTTTATTATCGTTATGTTGGTAAAGTATACCAAGTAAATCAAAAGCATACCTCCGGAAAAATATTAGTAAAAGTTCCTAAAACAGCATCTGAATTAAATTTGAATATGCGCTTACATTTATTATTATCAGCAAACAGGCTGATGAAAATACCCAAAGCTTTGCAACCTTATGCTTTTGATTATGCAGTTTTTATGGCTCATAAAAATATTTTTCATCAAATAAATTTGGATCATTTAGCTTGTCGAATAGATAGGTATGAGGGTAAATCATTTTTGACATTGGCTCAAAATCTGCGTGAACATATCAAAACATATTTTAAGGAAAATATAAGGCAAAAGTCTATATATAATATGTCTGTAGCTTTGTTGTTAGGCGAAAAACAAAATTTATCTCCAAGCATTTATAACGATTTTAAGCAATCGGGAACGGTACATATTTTGGCTATTTCGGGTCTGCATATCGGCATATTACTTCTTTTTTTAAATTTTGTATTCAAACCACTTAAAAACAAATATCCTTGGCTTTTTTTATTTTTAATATTACTTTTTTTATGGTTTTATGCCTTTTTAACAGGATTTTCTCCTTCTGTTTTGAGGGCGGTTATGATGTTTAGTTTTTTGCAAATCGGGTTGATGAGGCGACGACAATCCAATATTTATAACAGTCTTTTTGTTGCTGCTTTTTTTATGTTGATTGTTCAACCTCAATATATTTTTAGAGTTGGTTTTCAAATGAGTTTTATTGCCGTTTTGTCCATTATTAGTTTTTATCCTATTTTCAGCCGTTGTTGTAAAGTCCAAAATAAATTTCTACAATGGTTTATAGATTTATTTTGGGTATCGTTAGCGGCCCAGCTTGGGGTTTTGCCTTTCACGATATTTTATTTTCATCAATTTCCTGTTTATTTTTTTCTGGCTAATTTGTTTACAATTCCTTTATTATTTTTGATATTATTTTTGGGCTTTATTTTAATTGTATTAAGTTTTGGAAGTTTAAACATTACGGTTTTGTTTAAGATTTTTACCGTTCTACTTCATAGTTTGTTACAAATTAATTTCTACATTGCTCATTTGCCTCATGCAGTTATTGCGCCTATACGAATGTCTGTCTTACAATTAGTTTTGAGTATTTTGGGTTTAGTTATTTTATTTTATTTTTTTAAAACTCAACAAAAATATCAAGCTTGGGTATTTTTAGGTTTATGGATAATTAGTTTTCAGTTGCTTTGTATTTTTAAGAAATATAAAATTAGCCAATCACCTAAATTTTATATTTTTCAAAATTATAAAACTTCGATTTCCGGATTGGATTTAGGATCTCAAATAATAATATATGGTGATAGCCTTCGCACAAATAGTTTTTTGTGGCAAAATTTGTCGCAGCATTTTTCAGATATTCATTTACACAAGGCACTTTTTTATCAAACTTTTAAGGAGTACAAAATATTATATGTAAATAATACAGGTATTTTCAGATATCAAAATTTTCATCCTGATATTGTGGTAATTCAGCATTCGCCAAAAATAAATCCTTATCGTTTATTATTACATCTTCACCCAAAGATTTTAATTGCGGATGGATCTAACTACCCGTCTGTAAGTCGTGGCTTTGAACAAGCTGCCAAACAATTAAAAATTTCATTTTATAATACAGCTAAAAAAGGGACTTTTGTTTTAAAATAAACTTTTTTATTATTCTGTATATTTGTACAAAAAATATATTGAAACAGCTTTTCCAAACATATAAATCTACGCTTATTTTTATTAGCCGTTTTTTAATCCTGTATTTTTCATTGGCTTTTATTTATAATTATTATTTAGGTTTATATTCAGGTCAAACAGACCCTTTGACAATATGGGTAGGTGAAAGTGTTTCTTATATATATAAATTCTTAGATGTAAATGTTCAAACAACACCTTTATTACACGAATCCGGATTGAAATTGATAATCAATAATCAGTATGTCGCTCGTATTGTAGAAGGTTGTACAGCCATAAGCGTGATCATACTTTTTATTGCGTTTATAGTGAGTTTAGGAACGTCTTTTAAAACAAGTCTTATTTATGCTTTTATCGGGAGTATTTTGATTTTTGTATTTAATATCTTGCGCATTGTTTTTTTAGGATATGTTCTTTATGCAATGCCGCAGTATCAAATGCTTGCGCATCAAATAATTTTTCCGGTATTAATTTATGGCTTGGTTATTATCTTATGGCTTATTTTTATAATCAAATATTATGGTAAAGCGTAACTTTTTTAAAATTTTTGCTACAATTTTGATTTTAACCGGTTTTTTGCTTGTCAGATATGTCGAAAATGAATGGTTGGATGATGGTCTTTATGATTTTTTTCAATATGATTATTTACAACAAGCATTGCCGTCCCTTTCTTTTAAACAGATGATAATAAAAAACAGCATTCATTATTGGTTAAATGCTTTATTGGCAATTGCTTTTTTAAAGCTTTATATCAAGCAAAATCATTTAATTTCGTTTTTAAGTTTGTTTTATGGTTTTTTTTATATACTACTGCTATTTTTTTTATGGATTGCCATTCATTATTATCAAGCCGGACAGTATTTATTTTTATTTTACATACGACGCTTACTAATACAGCCTGTATTTTTGTTTTTACTTATTCCCATTTTATTATTAGAGCAAAACCGTAAATCTTCTTAGTTTTTTTTAGTTCCTTTCAAAGCCAAAAGTTTATCAACTTCTTTTATGGCTTTTTGCAACCGCTCTTTTTTATTACCTTTAAGTAAGATGTATTTTTTTCCATGTTCGTCTAATGCCTTCTTAAAAGCTTCAAACATTTCTTTTCGTTTGGTTGGCCGGTCACGCAAATCATCAGCTTCCCACGGTACATCAATATAGGTCAAAAAGTAAAGGTCATATTGATTTTGTTTAGCAGCCTCATCTAATAAAGGATCAACATAGCCGCCGTAATATTCTTTGGAATAAACTTTGGTTTCTAGCAAATCCGTATCGCAAAATAAAACATCAGTTGCTTTCTGTGCCAAATCATTTTCCATAGTCATTTGACCTATTGCAATAGGAATTAAATCTTTTTGTTCACAAGTGCGTCGCTCATTATTCCAAACATTTTGCAAGTAGTCACGGGCATGTTCAGGTACCCAAACTGTATTATAATGCCTAGCCAATTGTTGGGATATAGTAGTTTTTCCGGTTGATTCCGGTCCAAACATAACAACTTTGATTACATCAGATGGTTGTTGCCGGAGTTTTTCTTTAATATCTTCTTTTGTCATTCTATGAATTTAAAACTGTTTCTTTTTGCATCAGCTTTTTCCATTCTGCGTAACCCTGAAAAGCTAAAATTAAGAAAATGGTATATTGTATGGCAGTAAATCCATAACCTTTAATCAAATATAAGGGTACCGAAGCTGTATTAACAATAATCCAAAATAACCAACTTTCTAACTTTTTGTTAGCCATAAGCCACATTGCCGAAAAAGCAGCACCGGTAGTAAAAGTATCTAAAAATGGTGTTACTTTTTTTATTTCGGCCAGTTTGCCTGTAGATAGATGCATCCAAGCATAATCTACACTATCCTTAAATCCCAGCTGATTAGGCATTACATTATAATGTCGATAAACCCAAATAACAAATGCAGAGGTAAATACAAAAATGCCAAATGCAATCATATAGTCACGTTTGCTGCTTCGGGTAATTGGGATAGGGCGGTGGTTTTTTTCATCTATACGGCTCCATAGCCACCAACCATAAAGGCTCATTAGAGTATAATATATATTAATAATCAAATCACCATACATCTGCCATTTACTCAGTAAATATACATATAACATTGTACTGATTATACCGGTAGGATAAACCCAAATGTTTTCTTTTTTGGCAAACAAAACACTGGCAATACCAAATGCCATGGCAATAAATTCTAAAATAATATATATAGTCGGTGTATGTTGGTAAGGATCTGTAAAAAAATGAATAAATTCTTGCATGCAATTTTTTTTCGATGTCAAAAATAGGTATTTTTTTCAAGAAATATTCTGTTATTTTAAGTATACGCAATAATTACTTATCAAATGTTCAAACAAATTAATTAAATAAAAAATCTCAATAAGAATATTATAAAGCACAAAGATATACGACCTATTTTTAACGCATATAATGTGTGATTAAATATAAAAACTGCTTTATGTCATTTTAGCTTATTTTTTTAAAATATTTCTTTATAAAATGATAAAAAACATATTTTTTTTTCTATTTACGTT
>WGBX01000090.1 GCA_015494075.1 Flavobacteriaceae bacterium | reverse complement strand
ATTATTTATCAACCTTATTGTGTTTTTATTCAAATAAAATGATTAATAATGTTTTATATGAACAATTCAACTGAGTTTACAATCTAAATTTATTCGCTTTCGGCTCATGAGTCTGAAGATTGGTTGTCTCTTGAAGTTTTCTGCACGTATTCCGGTAGTTCGAAACATGTTTCATATTTGCAGTACTAATGAAGTACCTAACAAAAAGTAATAATTCGGTTAAATATTGTATCATATTCTTATAACGGAAGTTTACCCTAATAATTCAGACAAAACAAGCCTCAATCTACTGTATAACAACAGATTGAGGCTTGTTGGTTATTAAAAATTTCTTACCTACTACTTATTTTAATTTAATACTTAACTTTTCTAAAATTTTGGATTGCTCTGCAAGAAATTCCGGTATTATTTCAATTTTTTTATCCTGATAATCGTATTGTAAATAGTTTATTTTATCTAATGTCTCAAATATAAATTTTTTGGAATAACCAAGTTCTCTTGTTGCATCACTTATGTATTTGACAATCATATATGCCAATGATGCCACAAAAACGTGTCCTCTTGTATTTTCTTCGGTTCTGACATAAACAGGACGTATGTTTTCTAATGTCGTTTTAAGTGTCCTGAAAGCATATTCTACCTGAGCTAAATCTTTATATCTGCTATGTGCTGTTTCTTTATCCAAATCTTTTTTCGCAACATTTGTTTTTATTACATAACACCCATCTAATTTTTCAGTTTCTTTCAGAGCCTCTTGGTCTATTTCGTAGCTTAATGTCCTATCTGACAATTGACAACTTAGTATTTTGCTCAATTTTAATGTCGATATTTTTTCTGTTACTCTTCGTAATGCTACATCCGGTTTTGATCTTTTATGTTCCGACAAATACTGATTTTGTTGCTCAATTAGCTTTACTATTTTATTTATTTTATCATCCCTATTGTTACGTATTTCTTGCTTTCTTACAGGATTTCTTCTTAAAATATAACGAATGTCATTTTGCTCTATTTCTATCAATTTGTCCTCAAATAATTCCATTTGAATGATGTTCTTATCCAACAAACTATTTATTTCTTTTTTGGTTATACTTGTTACATAATCCCACTTGTATTCTGCACTTAAAAGCTCATCTATTTGTGCTGTTTTTATCATTCCTTTATCGCCAACAAAAATAACTTTTTCTACTGAAAAGGTACTTTTCAATTTTTTTAACTGATTCGATACGGTTTTGGTATCAGAGGTATTTCCTTTAAAAACTTCTACCGTTACAGGATAACCATCTACATCAGTCATCAGTCCGATTACTATTTGTTTTTTGCCCTTTTTCTTGTCTCTGTTGTAGCCATAATCTCCCAATTCATTATGCTCGCCCTCTAAATACGAGGACGTTACATCATATAAAAATATTTGTTTTATTGTTTTTTCTTTATTTCTGAAATTAAATATTTTCTGTTCTATTTTCCTCTGATTTTCTGCCAACCAAGATAAATTCGCATACAAATCATTTTGATTAAATTTTACGACTTTAAAAACCTTTTCAATGGCTTGATGTTGTTGCCATTCTTTTGCTAAATAATGACGACTGCCTTGTGTTATAATACGTCCGGCAATCTGAATTAATGCAAGTTTGGCTTGGCGAGTGTTTCCTAATGCCTGTGTTATTCCTATCCGTTTAGCCATCTGGGAAATCACTTTTATCGCTCCAAAGGACTTTCCTTGTGAAAAATTTAAATCTGAAAGTGTAACTATTTCTTCACCTTTCAATAATTTTTGAAATGCATCAATCATTTCCTTCGGCCATTTCGATATATTCGAAATATGTCTGTGTCTGACTTTACCGTCCTTATCTCTGTAACTTTCAGCGAGATAGGTTGTCGTATGCACCTTGCCGTTGTATTTTTTATTTATTCTTCGTATAAACATCTTACCCACAAAAATAATAATTTATTTAATTGAATAAAAATGTTTTACAGCATATTTAATTTAGTATAATCTTGCCTACTATTTTTGAATAAAAATCAAGCTATTTCCCTACACAACACGCTTTCAGCCTAATTTAATGGGTAAACTTCCGATATAAATGCCCACATGAGAAACCTTTTTGCCCGAAGTTTTAAAAAATATCAAATCACCGCATTTCAAACTGTTTTTACTAATTCTCTTCACATCGTTTTTATACATATCGCGCGATGAACGATGCAGTTTTATTCCATAAACTTCTTTAT
>WGBX01000089.1 GCA_015494075.1 Flavobacteriaceae bacterium | reverse complement strand
GAATAAAGACATCAATAAAAAAATATATAAAATGAAAATAAAAGCTATAAAAAAATTACCGGAAGATGCTAAAAATGTTATTGTTTTAGCCGAAAAAAAATCGGATATTAAACATTTGCCTTGTGAAAAAGTAGAGCCTTTTATGAAGGCTGATTTTGATAAAGAAGAGCTTCAATCAATTAAAACACCCAAACATAATATGTATGTGGTCAAAACCAAAGGAGCAGATTTGGAAAAAATCCGAAAAATTGCCCATAAAATTCATTCCGACTTAAAAGATAAAGAAAAAGAATTGATCGTCATAGGCGAAAATGATAAAGATTTAGAAGCTTTTTTAGAAGGTTTGTATTTGTCTGATTATCAATTTTTAAAATATTTTTCTGATAAAGATAAGAAAAAAAACAAACTAAATTCGCTTAAAGTCAAAGGCATAAGTCAAAAGAAAATTGATGAATTGAAAAATGTAATTGAAGCAACTTTATGGGCTCGCAATTTAGTTAATGAGCCGGTATCTTATCTAGATGCAGAACGTTTGGCAATGGAATTGCATAAAAAAACACAAAATGAAGGCTTAAAAGTCAAAGTTTTACATAAAAAAGATATCGAAGATTTGGGGATGGGCGGTTTATTAGCTGTCAATCAAGGTTCGGTTATACCACCGACTTTTACTATTATGGAATGGAAACCTAAAAACGCAAAAAATAAGAAACCTATTGTTTTGGTCGGAAAAGGTGTTGTTTATGATACAGGTGGATTGAGTTTAAAACCTACACCGCATTCAATGGATTTGATGAAAAGCGATATGGGTGGAGCAGCTATGATGGCCGGAACTATGGATGCAATTTCTAAAAACAAATTACCGGTTTGGGTTATAGCCTTGATTCCGGCAACAGACAATCGCCCCGGAAAAAACGCTTATGCCCCGGGTGATGTGGTAAAAATGTATGATGGGACGACTGTTGAAGTCTTAAATACCGATGCCGAAGGTCGTATGATTCTTGCTGATGCTATTGCCTATGCAAATCAATTTAAACCGGAGGTAATTATAGATGCAGCGACATTAACCGGCGCAGCAGTAAGAGCTATTGGTGATAAGGCTGCTATAATCATGGGAAATGCACCAAAAAAATACATCAAAGCTTTGCAAAAATCCGGTAAAAAAGTACATGAGCGTTTGGTAGAATTTCCATTTTGGGATGAGTGGAAAGATGAAATGAAATCAGACATTGCAGATATGAAAAATATCGGGAGTGGCAATGCCGGAATGATTACAGCAGGTAAATTTTTAGAACATTTTGCCAAGCATCCTTATATTCATATTGATATTGCCGGTCCGGCATTTTTAGAAAATCCCCAAGATTATAAAGGTAAAGGCGCCACAGGTTTTGGCGTACGCTTGCTTTATGATTATTTTAAACATTTAGATAATTAAAAGAACCTTATCCAAAATTATTTCTACCCTTCTGTTATAACGGAAGGGTTTTTTGTGCTATTTCGCCGAAAAAAGTTTAAATTTGAATTTTACCTAAATAATTAACTATGAATAAATTCAAAAAAATCAGCTTGTCTTTTACCGGTATGATCTTAATATTGGTCTTAGGCTTATACATGTCTGGTCATGGCTATATCTTAAAAGCTTTGCAAGTGGTTTATGCACATGGACATATAACTTCTTTTATTGATGATTATCGTTTTTTTCCAACGCGAAAAATTTTGAACAATAAGGAAGACATCTGGCATTGGCCATTACATAAGAACTATAATCAAATAGCACCGACAAAGGCACTTTTGCAAGAGCATAAAAACATGAAAACCGTAGCTTTTTTGGTATTTAAAAATGATAGTTTGCTTAGCGAACATTATTATGAGGGTTACAATAAAGACAGTTTATCCAATTCTTTTTCTATGGCCAAAAGTATGACAGAAGCTTTGTTAGGAAAGGCCATTAAAGACGGTTATTTGAAAATGACAGACAAAGTCAAAAAATATTTACCACAATTAAAAGGGAAATATGCTGACGTGTTGACAGTTGCTGATGTTGCTTCTATGAGCAGTGGATCTAATTGGGAAGAGGACTATTACAATCCTTTTAAAATAACTACGGAAGCATATTTTAGCAATGATTTAAAAAAATTGATGTTGGATAAAGTTCGTATTGATGAAAAGCCCGGCCAAAAATTCAAATATCTTAGTGGCGACACCCAATTAATGGGGTTGATTATTGCCCAAGCAACCGGTATGACATTGTCTGATTATATGTCTAAAAGTTTTTGGCAACCTATGGGTGCACGCAAATATGCTTTATGGACTTTGGATGGCAAAGGCGAAACAGAAAAAGCTTTTTGTTGTATTAATGCCAATGCGCGTGATTTTGCCCGCTTTGGTAAGTTGTTTGCACACTATGGCAACTGGGAAGGTCGACAAATCTTAGATACAACTTATGTGCAAAAATCTTTATCACCACGCTTATCTGAGTCGCCGTATTATGGTTATTCTTGGTGGCTGAGTACTTACAAAGGGAAAAAGATCGCATATATGCGTGGTGTTTTAGGACAATATGTTATTATTATTCCGGAAGATCATTTAATGATTGTTCGCCTAGGAAAAAAATGTGATAAACCAGCACCCGGCAAACATCATAACCAAGATTTTTATGTGTATATTGACGAAGCATATCGCATGTTAGAACAGTTGCCGAAAATTAAAAATTAGTAGAGCCCCAATTACAATATTGGTCTCTCTTTTTTATTATCATATTGTGTTTGGTAAAAATTTTACAAGAAATATTGATATATAACACTATCAAATAGCCTTTGGATTATGTAAGTTT
Organism: Flavobacteriaceae bacterium; assembly: GCA_015494075.1. Taxonomy (GTDB): domain Bacteria; phylum Bacteroidota; class Bacteroidia; order Flavobacteriales; family Flavobacteriaceae; genus WGBX01. The sequence goes on along the minus strand of WGBX01000089.1, from coordinate 13,099 downwards.
TAAGAAGTTTCAGAAAATATACATCTCAAAATTGTATTTAGGTTTATTTGGCTTCGATAAGAATTTCTATAAGAAATAAATGATCTTTTTATGCAGATTTTCAGGCAGATAATTATTTTTTTAAAGAGCAAGAAACAAATTTAGGAAATTACCATCTCAAACCGGCATTATTGTACGATCTGTTTAAGCAACATTATTTTCATTTATCAACAGATTATTATGGGATTCCTAGTATGTAACAATACAACTGTTTTGTAAACCTCTGTTTTATAAATACAAACCTTAAACTAAAAAATGGTCAGCATACGCCACATGGTATAATATAACCAATATAAAAACTTATACAACAAATTTCGGTGATACTTATTTTACATACCAAAGCGGTTATTCTTTACGGCCGCTTATATATTAATAGGTTTTGAAAGTGCATTATAAGATCAAGTTTCCAAATTTTTTAATTGATTGATCAAATGATGAGCTGTCAAATCGTATTGTATCGGAACGATAGAAACAAAGCCGTTTTTTAAGGCAAATACATCTGTATCCTCTCCTTTATCTTCAAAAGTAAAATTACCATTAAGCCAATAATAATCACGGCCAAACGGGCTTGTGCGTTTATCGTAACTTTCTTGCCATTTGTCCATAGCTTGGCGGGCAACTTTTATGCCTTTTATGTCTTTCAAGGGGCGATAGGGAATGTTAACATTTAGGGCAATACCTTTTGGCATACCGTTTTCTAAAACTTGTTTTGCAATTTTTTTCATATAATGTTTGGCAGGCTCTAAATCGGCTTCCCAATCATAATTATCTAATGAAAAACCTATAGATGGAATACCTTCAATAGCGCCTTCAAGTGCAGCTCCCATTGTGCCGCTGTACAATACATTAACCGAATGATTGACACCATGGTTTAAGCCCGAAACTAACAAATCCGGTTGACGTTCAACAGCATGTGCAAGTCCTAATTTCACAGCATCTACCGGCATGCCGTTGGTTTTAAATTCTTTTTGTGGTCCATTAGTTTTTATGCGGTCTAAATGCAAAGGTTGATGTATGGTAACGGCGTGGCCTTTGCCTGAATGAACCTGATCCGGTGCTACTACAACTACATTGCCGAGTTCGTTCATCACAGCTATTAAGGCACGAATGCCCGGAGCCGAAATGCCATCATCATTAGTTACAAAAATTAAAGGTTTGGCCATATGTCAAATTTTATGAGGCATAAAGATATAGCATTTTGGCAAACTGATAAAATGTATGGAAAATTTTATTTTTAAATATAAAGTATCAAAAATCTATATTTAAAATTTCAATAAAGCTTGTATTAAACATTTTTTTGTTATTTTTGATTAAAACCTATAGCTAATGCTTAAAAAAATTATTCTTTTATTTCTATTTCTTTTTGGTGCGGCGGTGCTGGGATACAATTTTAAAGCCGATCCTTATGCCAAAGAAGCGGTAAGAACAGGCTTTTTAAATCACTATAAAGTATATGCCTTACCAATTCCTGATAGTTTAAGTTTGGTAGATGAACCGGTACCTGTTTGGCAAAAAGATGTTAAAGAACGTATTGATAGAGAGCTATTAGTTAACACTTATTGGCAGTCTAACGCTTTATTATTACTGAAACGTCAAAATAAATATTTTCCTGAAATAGAAAAAATTTTAAAGCAAGAAGGTGTTCCGGACGATTTTAAATTTTTGGCAGTAGCAGAAAGTGGTTTACAAAATGTCACTTCGCCATCGGGAGCAAAAGGTTTTTGGCAGATTATGAAAAAAACGGCTATAGAATTGGGGTTAGAAGTAAATGATGAAGTTGATGAACGCTATAATTTGGAAAAAGCGACAGTTGCTGCTTGTCGATATTTAAAAAAAGCCAAAATAAAATACGGTTCATGGACACTGGCAGCAGCATCTTATAATGCGGGAATGCGTAAAATTTCTGAAGAACTAAACCGGCAAAAAACCAATAATTATTATGATTTGCTTTTAAATGAAGAAACAGCACGTTATGTGCCGCGCATTATTGCTTTAAAACATATTTTAAGTCATCCCAAAGATTTTGGTTTTGTATATAGTCAAGATGATTTGTACACACCTTATCAATATACTGAAGTGAAAATTGATAGTAGTATCACAGATTTAGCGGCTTTTGCTCAATATATGAAAATTTCTTATAAGGAATTGAAATTGCTTAATCCTTGGTTAAGAGCGAGACAATTGAGCAATAAAACAGGTAAAACTTACCTGATTAAAATTAAAAAATAATGAGGCTTGTTAATTTAGTACCGTGTTAATGTCGAAAATTTAACCGGGTTTGTTATAGCAATTTTAAGGGGTCAATTTGGTGTCGCCTTAAAATTTCTTCTATAAATTCTCTAAAAGCACCTTCGCCACCGGCTTTTTCAGTAATATAATCACTATATTTTTTAATATATGCAGGCGCATTAACCGGGGTGGCAGAAAAACCTGCCTTTTTTAATAAAGGCAAATCATTTAAGTCATCACCAATATATGCAATATCTTCAAGATCGATTTGTAAGGTTTTGCATAAATCTTTTGCAACATTTAATTTGTCGGAAATACCCATATACAAATAATCGATATGAAGTTTTTCGGCACGTCGTTTTACTATGGCTGTGTTTTCACCGGTTATAATACCAACAGGAATAGAGAGTTGATGACAGAATAAAACTCCTGCACTATCTGCAGTGTTAAATTTTTTCCATTCGTTACCATGTAGATCATAGTACATACCACCATCTGTCCAAACACCGTCAATATCAGTTAAAACTAACTTTGGCAAGCTCATATAATATCATTTTTTAGAATTAATTCGTCAGCAGGAATATCTTTAATAAGTTTTTTTCCTATTAATAAATGTCTTTCATGCCATGGCAAGCCGATTCCCGGACTGAGCAAATGCAAATCATTTTCTTTTATAATATGCCCTTTTGGTAATGAATGTTTGGCAGCAATAGAACGTTCAAGTTTTTCTTTTGCTTCTAAAACACAGGTATCTATAAAGATATTTTCTTCGCCCAGAGATAATTCGGTTAACCGTATATCACGTATCATACGCCATACACCATCAGGGCCCAAAGAGTTGATTTGGTCGGTGCCTTTCATATACCGGTCAATAGTGATATGTTTTTCTATAATTTCAGCCCCCAAAGCAACAGCAGCAACAGGTGCAGATATGCCAATAGTATGGTCGGAATACCCAATACTATATTGTGGATATTGTTTTTTTAAATATGTAATAGTTTTAAGGTTGGCATTTGCCGGATGTGTAGGATATTGTGATACACAATGTAGAATAGAAATGTTTGAATGTTGTTTGGTGATGGTGTCTAATGCCATATTTAATTCTTTTTCACCACCCATTCCGGTAGAAAGAATGATCGGAATTTTGGTCTCTGCCAAGGCTTCTAATAGGGGCAAATTAGTCAAATCACGGCTGGCAACTTTTAGCTTATCAGGGGTGAAAAGCTTCAAAAGACTTAAAGTTCCCGGCGCACAAAGCGTTTCTACAAAATCTAAACCTAAAGATTTGGCATATTTATAAACTTCAAAATGTTCTTGATCTGAGAGTTCCAGAAATTGACGGTGTTCACCATAAGTTGCACCAAATGCATTTGGGCTTTGATAAGGCCTATGCATTTCTGAGGCGGTAAGTTCTTCTTTTAAATCTCTTTTTGTCAATTTAACGGCATCAATAGGTGGCAACTTCAAGCCAAAAAGCTCTTCTTTAACCGGACGTGCTACTAATTGTGTAATGAGTTTGGCAATGTCAACCGAGCCATTGTGATTTTGTCCTATTTCGCCAATGATATAAGTATGCGACATTATTTTTGGTTTTTTTGAATCTGCATTTGCATTTGTTTGAGAATTTCGGGCTGTTGTTGAATCCATTCTATGAGTGCTTTTGTGGTCATGTTTTGACGAACAGCTTCCTTATAAAGTTCTTGTAACAGATTAAAATCTTCAAGCGTGTCTAAAGTAAGACGGATATTTTTTTTATTTTTTAAATACTCAGGTAAATCTATAAAATTTACTTGAAATGATTGTGGATTGGTGTATAGATAATTTGTTACATGTTCTAAATAAATAGGGTTTTGTGTAGCAGATGCCACTTTTTTTAATGCAAATAATGAAACATATTCAGTAAATAAACCTAAATGAGATTGAATGACAGGTGTCCCGTCAGCAAAAGCATAACTAAGATAGTCAGTAGGTTGTTGTGTAATGTTATGTAGATAAGTTTGAATATGTTCAATATCTAAAAAAGGGTTATCAGCACAAATGCGAATTAAATTATTTATTTCAAATGTCTCTGCCGCTCTAATAAATCGGTTTAAAACATTATGGCTGTCGCCCCGATATACAGCTAAACCTTTATGCTTGGCAATATCAGCCAAAATTTGATCGGCTGGATTATTGGTCGTAGCTAATATAATTGGATAAACACCTTGATATTTTTGAATTAATTTGTCAACCAAAATTTCAAAAATATTTTGGCCTTGATAAAAATCTAAAACCATTTTGCGCGGTAAACGGGTTGAGCCCGTACGTGCTTGTATTAGTAAACCTGTTTTAGAGGACAGCATAAGCAAAATTGTTTTACGGCAAAAACTATTTTACCTGTATGAATGGCGCGTAAATAGTATTAAACCTGTTGTATTACTATTAAATTTACATAATTAAGCGTACACCACCTAATTCTTCTAAACGATAAGGAAATTTTTCATCAGGAGAACCAATAAACATAAAGTTAATGGGAATATGCCACTTTTTAGATAACTCTTTTATGAGTTTTGGACCAAATTCACCTTCAACGGGAACAAATTCTATATCTATTTCCGGATATTCTTCATCTAAAATTTTAATATTACGAACAAGCTCCTCGGAGGGCTTTTCGCCGGGTTTTAAAACTTTAACAATTTTTACTTTTTTTGTATGCTCATTATCTCTGATGTAAAGCATAGCTTTGTTCATATTGGCAATGCTTTTACCTTTGGTAAAAAAAACAAATTCTTGACTGTTAATTTCATCAATAAGTTTATCTATGCCATTGTGCAATCGTAAAAAGAAGCGTCTAATGGGTTCAAAAATAGATTGTAAAACACTAAGTAAGAGTTTGAGTAGCATGGTTCGGTTGAGCATAATCATGACAAATATTAAAACCGGAATAAAGTACATAATAAATATCAACCAGTTAGAAGCTTCATCCGGATCGTCAGGTTCCATTACAAGATTGCCTATTAAAGCTATAAGTACTGCCGTAAAAGCTATAAAAATACCAAACCAAGGAGCACGTTCAGGACGTGGAAGGTGTTTCCGCTTGACTTTTAACAGCACATTGCCGATAACAAACAGTAACATTACCGATAAAAATGAAATAGTATAAACGCCGGCTAATGTGGTAACTTTACCACGGGTGATCACTAATACAGATACACTAAGAAAAAAGAAGAACAGAATAATGCGGTAGGAGGCATTGTTTTTGTTCTTTTTTAAGAAAAAATTTGGCATAATACGGTCTAAGGTTAAACGCTCTAATAAACCGGTAACACCTATATAACTGGTTAAGACCGCTCCCGATAAGACTAAAAAGGCATCTATTGAAATCAAGAAGGCCAACCATTTGCCGGCTGCGTTTTCTCCCAATTGAATGAGTAGCGTGTTTTCGTTAACTTCATTGATGGGCAAGGCCGCTAAGGCCAAAAAGGCCATTAATGGATTTAAAATGCTTACCACAATCCACATATTACGTAAAGTTTTCGGAAAAACGCCGGGCTTTTGTTCTTCGACAAAGTTGGCAGAGCTTTCAAAACCGGAAATACCTAACATAGAAGCTGCAAATCCAAAGAAAATAGCCATTAACACACTCCCGTGTTTAACAGGTGCATGCCAGTTTTGAATAAAAATATCAAAGCCATGTTGTGAAATATAATAGATCAAGGCAATAATAAGAGCCGTCATAACGGTTAAGTGAAATATGAAGATGGCAATAGCTACTTTAGCCGATTCTTTGATACCCATAATAGCCAAACCAGCAAAAATTGCTAATAAGCCAATGGTGGCGGCAATGATTTTATTGTTGTCTTCGATACCAATAAGATGAAATAAATAATGAATAGCTTCATTAGCCGAGATAACTGCCGTAGCCATATAAGAGAGTAAGGTAAGTGTAGCAGCTATAGATGACATACGTTTGCTTGTTGTGTTTAACAAAGCATTATAGGCCCCTCCGTTTAAGGGCAATGCGCCAACAACTTCTCCATATATTTTCCTGAAAAAATATAATACTAAGGCTACAATCAATAATGTAATCCAGGCATATTGTCCGGCAAAAGCTATGGCTAAAGCCGAAACGTATAATACCGAAGAACTAATATCATTACCACTAATTGCCGTTGCGGCCAATTCTCCTAACTTTTCGTGTTTTGGAAGTTCAGGCGCATTATAATGTATTTGATTGTCAACGGTGTTTTTGCTTTTAAGGTTGTTTGGGGTACTCATATAAGTTGGTTATTTCAACTGCGAAGTTAATAAAAATTATCAAATTGATAAACAGACATAAAAAAACCTGCCGGATTATTATCGACAGGTTTAAAAGAAGTTAAATAGAGTTTATTTTTTAAATTTTGCGTATTTTTTCTTGAATTTATCAATCCGGCCGGCAGTATCAACCAATTTCATTTTACCGGTATAGAATGGGTGAGAAGTTCTAGAAATTTCCACTTTTACCAATGGATATTCTTCACCATCAATTTCAATAGTATCTTTTGCTTCAGCAGTAGAACGGGTTAAATAGATTTCGCCATTTGACATATCTTTAAAAGCGACCATTCTATAATTTTCAGGGTGAATTCCTTTTTTCATCTTAATTCTGTTTTAATATCCTTATTTCGAGTGTGCAAATTTATAAACTTTTTTTTAATTGACAAGAAAAAAAGCTATATTTTATACTATAATATTAAAAGTTTTTAAATTCAATAATTTATTATTTATCCTGAATATTTAAAAATTACCGGTAAAATATAATATCGATAGAATCAATGCATATAATACAGAGGCACTTAATACATCTTTTAAAGCTTCATCATCGGCACGTTTATTAAAAACATATATAGGCAATATATTGGCTAAAACATTAAGCGCAATAACTTGAGTTAAAAGGTGACTATGTATCATTTTAGTCAAACCTTCTTCAATCTCTGATTTTAAAACCAGATGTGTATAAAAATAGAATGAAATAACAGGTGTTATTAAACCGATAAAAAATCCTTTAAGAAAATGAGATGATGTATTCATTTTTATTAATTGGACTTATTTTTAAGTAAAAGTAGTTTTAATTGGGTATTTTTGTATCTTCAAATATAAAATATTTATAAATGTATCAAAATATTAAAAAAGGTGTGCAAACAACTTTAAAGTTTGTTACTGTCAGTTTTTGGACGTTGAGTTTTCTTTGGCTGATTTTATTTATGATGTCTTCACCAGCACCGGCTAATTTTTGGGCTTTTATGTACCAATTGAGTATTCCGGTGTATTACTATTTCATCATACTGTTATTAAGTCTGTTATTAGTGCCATTTTATAATTTCAAGTATACAAAATATCTGATTGTTTTACCTAAAATTACGTTTGATCTATTTTTAATAGCTGATTATTTTGTGTTTAAAATTTACCGGTTTCATATTGATATGCTTTTTTTTAAAATGGCTATCGAAGATTTTAAAGGTATTGGCTTGTCGCTGTTTATTATAGCAATTAGCTTATTAGTTATTCTACTTATTGTAGCTGTAAATATATGGCTTTTCAAATGGGCTGAAGGCCGGTCTCTAACAGTTTTAAAAATAGCATTGCCACTTTTATTATTATTGTTTTTAACCGGACAATTAACACATATTTGGGCCAATGAGTATAAGCAAAAATTTATACAGCAGTATACGCCGTATTTTCCCTATTATTTTCCGACTACGTCAGGACACTTAATGTCTAAATTAAAAAAAGACTATAACTTTTTAATACCTAAACCTGTCGAAACGCCCCAAGATAATTTTAATAAATTAACAGAAACGCAGCAGGGACAAAATCTTTTTAATTATCCTTTACAACCACTTAGGTATGAAAAAAACAGTATAGCTAAACCAAATATTTTAATCATTGCATTAGAAAGTTGGCAAGCCGATTATTTAAATCCTTCTGCGACACCGTTTCTGGATAGTTTAGCCCGTCAAAATTTAAAATTTTTAAATCATTTTAGTAGTGGCAATGTTACAGTCTCCGGTATTTTTGGATTGTTATACGGCATACATCCCGTGTATTTAACTTATGTACAGGCTAAGGCTTTAGACTATCCTACTTTATTGACGCAAGCTTTACGTTACAACAATTACCGTATAGGAGTATATACATCTTCAAATTTAGATAGATTTTCTATTAAAGCCATGATGTTTCCAAAAATCAAACCAGCTGATTATGTAAATTTTATGGAAAATAGAGCAGATATTAATGATCGTAAAGTTATCAATCATTTAAAAGACGATCTCAAAAGTGATACAATCGGACACTGGTTTAAATTTGTCTTTTTAACCTCATCGCACCATCATTATTTTTATCCGGATAACTATCAGATATTTAAACCTGTTCCTAAAAATAGTGAAGGTTTTATTTTTAATAAGAATATAAACCCTTTGCCATATATAAATGATTATAAAAATGCCTTGCGATATGAAGATGACTTGTTGCGCGAGGTGATTTCTATATTAAAACAAACCGGCCAGTATAACAACACCTTAATCATTATCACGGGTGATCATGGTGAAGAGTTTAATGATAACAAGCAAGCCTACTGGGGGCATGGCAGTAATTTTACGCGCTATCAAACACAAGTTCCGCTTCTAATACACCTGCCCTTTCATCAGGTTGAGGCAGAAATTAATCGTATGACAGGGCATATCGATGTTGTGCCTACTATTCTAAAACATTATTTAGGTGTGAATAACGCTTTACCTGATTATACTTCCGGACGAGATTTGTTAGACAGTATTCCTCACATAGGTTTGATTTTAACCAGTTATAAAGATAAAGCTTATATAACACGACAACATGTGTATCAAACCGGTTTGTTTGTCAAAAGTTATGATATAGGTAATATAAGCAGATTAAATCAACAATATAATTATAAGGCTTTAAATTTTTTGAGACAGGAAGAAACACATTTTCTAAAATCTCGGTAATTTGCTTGTGTCTTTGAGTTGACTTCACCTGTTTAATGTTGTATCTTTGTAAGATATTAATTAAAAATTAAAAAGAATATGTCATTAATTGGAGTATCAAAATTTGAGTCTTTTTTCAGAAAGGCAGGTAGTTTGGACATTGACAAATCAGATGTAAAAAGAATTTATGATTTTACAAATGACGTCATTTACAGATTACTTACAGTAGGTGTTAAAAATGCAAAGCTTAACGGCCGCGACGTTTTATGGTACACCGACTTACCTATAACTGAAGGTTTGGAGGCGCAAATTAATGAGTTTAGAGAATTTAATGAAGAATTGGATTTAGAAGGTATTTTGGAAGCTATTACCAAAATGCCACCATTAAAATTAGCAATTGGCGAAGATGTTGAGAATGAATTACCCAACATAGCCGGTGGTATTTTAGTGGCTCTAACCAAAACCTTTAAAACTATTGACCCTAAACTTAAAAACCCTCAAACTTCCCATTGGGAAAAAGCCAAAACCATTTTTGAAACTTTACTGTAATGACGTGTTCAAACTAAATTTTAGCCAAAGTCCACATAGGTACTTTGGCTTTTTATTAAACAATTTAAAATAAAAAAATATGGAAACCAACAATTTACCAGAGGGCTTATATGCCAAGATTAACACCAATAAAGGTCCGATTTTAGTGAAACTGGAACAAGAAAAAACACCCGGCACAGTAGCCAACTTTGTCGCACTGGCTGAGGGGGACCACCCGTTAGTATCAGAAAAATATAAAGCAAAAAAATACTATGACGGATTGAGTTTTCACCGTGTCATTGACAATTTTATGATTCAAGGAGGCGATCCTACCGGTACAGGTGCCGGTGGGGCCGGTTATAAATTTGATGATGAAATTCATCCCGATTTAAAACACGATGGTCCCGGCGTATTGTCAATGGCTAATGCCGGACCGGGAACTAATGGGAGTCAATTTTTTATCACGTATGAAGCAACACCTTGGCTTGATGGTAAACATACTGTTTTTGGAAAAGTGATAGAAGGCCAAAATGTGGTAAATGATATTGCACAAGGTGATAAAATCGAAAACGTTGAAATTATACGTATTGGTGATAAAGCTGAAAATTTTAAAGCCGCTGAGGAATTTAAAAAATTTAATAATGCCAAAGAAGAGCGTGCAAAAAAAGCCAAAGAAGCTGCCGAAGAAGCATTGAATAAACTGGCAGATGGCTTTGATAAAACAACCTCAGGATTGAGATACAAAATAACTCATAAAAGCAATAGTGGTAAAAAACCTCAAAAAGGTCAAAATGTTGCAGTGCATTATGTTGGAAAATTAGCAGATGGAACCATTTTTGACAATTCTTATGGACGAGGCGAACCTATTGAGTTTCCTATTGGCGTAGGTCACGTTATTCCGGGTTGGGATGAAGGTATTCAACTTTTAGAAGAAGGTGATAAAGCAACCTTGGTAATTCCGGCTTATTTAGCCTATGGCGAAGCAGGTGCAGGAGGGGTAATACCACCCAATGCTAATTTAGTTTTTGATGTAGAATTGGTGAAAGCATAAATTATAAAAATACAGAAATTTATAAAGGCGCCAAATTTGGCGCCTTTTTAAACATTTAACGAGTAAAAAGAATTTCACGGTATTTGGTCAATGGCCAAATTTCATCATCTATACGTATTTCTAAGCGATCTGTATATTGCCTGATTTCATCAAAACGAGGCTTTATTTCACCGGCTAGTATTTCAGCTTTTTCTTCCAAGTTAAAATTTTCTAATGCAGCAATGGTTTTACGCATTTCCCGAACTAATGAGGTTAACTTTTCTATATCAAAACTAATTTCTTTTAATTGTTTCATAGGCTCTTTGGTAAAACTACCTGTTTTTAAACTTTCCAAAGCTCTCAAATCATTGATTAGTGTAGCTAATTTTTGTTGATACTTAAAAGCTGCCGGTACAATATGATTCATAGTCAGATCACCTAATACACCAGCTTCAATCAAAATTTTCATGACATATTGCTCCAGTTCAACTTCATATTTGGCTTGTAGCTCACGTTCATTTAAAACGCCTGTTTCAGCAAATATTTTTTTTGCTTGCCGGCTTGTATAAATTTTTAAGGCCTCCGGTGTTGTCTTAGCATTGCTTAAACCACGTTTAGCAGCTTCTTGTTCCCATGCTTTACTATAACCGTCTCCTTCAAAAAGGATGCGTTCAGATTGCTTAATATACTCTCTTAAAACATTAAAAATAGCCTCGTCTTTTTTCAAATCTTTCTCCTCAATAATACTATCTACTTCCTTTTTAAAGTCTCTGAGTTGCTTGGCTACAATCATGTTTAAAACTGTCATCGGATTACCTGTATTGGCAGATGACCCTACCGCTCTGAATTCAAAACGGTTTCCTGTAAAAGCAAACGGAGAAGTTCGATTTCGATCGGTATTATCTAAAAGTATCTCGGGTATTTTTCCTACGACATTCAATTTTAAATCTGTTTTTTCCTTTGGAGACAATTTGCCATTTGAAACCTGTTTGAGCTCTTGCAAAACTTGTGTTAGCTGTTCTCCTATAAAAACAGAAATAATAGCCGGAGGCGCCTCATTGGCCCCCAAACGATGATCATTTCCGGCAGAGGCAATAGAGGCTCTAAGCAAAGCTTCATGGTCATTAACAGCTTTAATGGTATTGATAAAAAAGACTAAAAATTCTAAATTTTTCATTGGTGTTTTGCCCGGACTCAGAAGATTAATACCGGTATCTGTCATCAAAGACCAGTTATTATGTTTTCCTGAGCCGTTAATGCCAGCAAAAGGTTTTTCGTGCAATAGTACTTCAAAATTGTGTTTGCGGGCAATTTTAGTCATTATATCCATCAGTAATGAATTATGATCTACTGATAAATTGGCTTCTTCAAAAACCGGAGCCAGTTCAAATTGGTTTGGTGCGACTTCATTGTGCCGGGTTTTTACAGGAATGCCCAATTTCAAACTTTCTATTTCCAATTCACGCATAAAAGCCATAACACGTTCGGGTATAGAACCAAAATAATGATCGTCTAATTGTTGGCCGCGTGCCGGCGGATGACCGATAAGGGTACGTCCGGTCATGACTAAATCGGGGCGTGACTTATATAGGGCTTTGTCAATCAAAAAATATTCTTGTTCCCAACCCAATGTGGCAATAACTTTATGCACGTCTCTATGGAAATAACGGGAAACAGCTGTGGCTGCTTTGTCTAAGCTTTGTAAGGAGCGTAATAAGGGTGTTTTTATATCTAGTGCTTCTCCGGTATAAGAGACAAAAACTGTCGGAATACATAGTGTGGTGCCATAAATAAAAGCCGGCGAAGATGGATCCCAAGCAGTGTAACCACGTGCTTCAAAAGTGTTTCTAATACCACCGTTTGGAAAACTTGAAGCATCGGGTTCTTGCTGTACTAATTGTGATCCGTTAAATTTTTCTAAAATACGACCATCAGGCAACAACTCAAAAAAAGAATCATGCTTTTCGGCGGTTGCACCGGTTAAGGGTTGAAACCAATGGGTGTAATGCGTAGCGCCATTAGACATAGCCCAGCTTTTCATACCGGCTGCAATTTGATCCGCAATTTGACGATCTGTTTTTTGACCCTTTTCAATGGCTTGCATTACGGCATTGTAAGCATGTTTATCTAAATAATGTTGCATAGCAGTTTGACTAAATACCTTTTTTGAAAAAATATCAGATCTTTTGGAAACCGGATTAATTTCAAGGGGTTTTCTTTTAAAAGTTTCATTTACTGCATTAAAACGTATTTTTGTCATAGGTAAAAAGTTTAAATTTTCGCAAATGTATAAAATTAACCCTAAAAAAAC
>WGBX01000088.1 GCA_015494075.1 Flavobacteriaceae bacterium | reverse complement strand
TCAAAACCGCAAAGTTTTCTTTGCGGTTTTTTTTTGTTAAAATCTGAGGTGTTAAGTGTGAAAGATGGAATGTTATATAATAAAAAGTTCTCTGATGATACTTTCTATAATAAATAAACTTTTTTTAGTTGCTTTTAAATGATTGTTTTCTATTACTAAATCTCCTTTTTCTAAATAAATATAAATGTCTTCTTGGAGTTTATTGTAGAAATTGGCTTTTAAGGTTTTAATTTTATTTAAATCAACCCCCTCCTTTGTTCTTAATCCAGTCATAAGATATTCATTATATCTATCTATTAGGCTTAATGTTTCTTGTTCGAAATAAGTTTTGTTTTTTATTTGGTTTATGTACTTAATATTGTTGCTTATATTCCATCTACGAATATTTTTTCTGTATGAATGTGCTCCCGGTCCTAATCCTAAGTATGGATCATTTTTCCAATAACTGCTATTGTGTTTGGATTGATAGCCTTTTAATGCAAAATTTGATATTTCATAAGCTTCGTAATTATTGGCAGTAAGTTTGTTTATTAGCTGTTGAAATTGTCTTGCAGATTGTTCATCTGAAACTTTTGGATATAAGCCTTTTTTAATTTTCCAAGCTAATGCAGTTTTTGGTTCAACAGTTAATGCGTATGCTGATATATGTGGAATATTGAATTTTAAAACTTTCTCAATATTTTCTTTCCATTTTTTATCTGTTAATCCGGGTATACCATATATTAAATCTATGCTAATATTATAAATTCCTATGTCTTGTACTACTTTAATTGCTTCAAAAGCTTGTTTTGAATTGTGAGATCTGTTTAGATTTCTTAAGTCTTCTTCATGAAATGATTGTATTCCTATACTGATTCTGTTGATACCTAATTCTTTGTATGCTTTTATTTTATTTGATGTAATATCATCTGGATTTGCTTCAATTGTTATTTCGGCTTTTGTATCTATATTAAAACGCTCAAATAATTTGCTTTTGATTTTTTTAATATCTTCAACAGGGAGTAATGAGGGCGTGCCTCCGCCAAAATATATAGTTTTATAGTTAAAGGCGTTCCATTGTTGTGCTCGTTGTTCAATTTCTTTTATTATAGCTTCAATTAAGAGATCTTTATGTCTAAGAGTTGTTGAAAAATGAAAATTGCAGTAATGACATGCTTGTTTACAAAATGGAATGTGAATATATATACCAGCCAAAATTTTTTTTTATCAAAGTTAGTTTATATTTTACCGGATCACAATTATTTTTATTTAATGTTTATGAATTTTTCTAGGTGAAAATTGGTCTTTATTATTTATTTCGAAATAGATATTATAGTTAATATAATAACTAAATGTTTTTAACGAGTTGTTATCATATGTTAAAAGTTAGTTTTATAACATCTATTCTACTAATTTCTATTATTTATTTTTTAGATAAAATGCATCTAAATCTTTTATCATTTTGTTTTTTTCTGTCTGTGATAAAAAGCTACCTTCAAAAGCATTGCGACAAAGTTTATAGATATCTTCTTTGGTTAAATTTAAAGCGTTAGCCATTGTTAATAAGTTTTCTGTCATATAGCCTCCAAAATAAGCAGGATCATCTGAGTTTACAGTTACTTTTAACCCCAAATCTAGCATAGTTTTAAGGGGGTGTTTTTTAAGGTTTTTTACAACTTTCAATTTAAAATTGGACAATGGACATACTGTTAATGGAATTTTTTTCTTAACTAGAAATTGTACTAATTCAGGATCATCTAAAGCTTTATTCCCATGATCAATACGTTTCACATTTAAGTCTTGTAGTGCTGACCATACATATTCTGAGGGGCCTTCTTCGCCTGCATGAGCAACTGCAAGAAACCCTTCGTTTGCAGCTTTTTGAAACGTTTTTTTGAATTTATAAGGTGGATTTCCGAGTTCTGATGAATCGAGGCCTACAGCTATAATATCTGTCTTATAAGGTAAAGCAGTTTGTAGTGTATGAAGTGCATCGGCTTGGTCTAGATGCCTTAAAAAACTTAATATTAATTTGGAGCTGATGCCTAGTTTTTCTTTTCCGTCTTTTAAGGCTTTTAAAATACCTTTAATAACGGTATCAAATGAAATACCTCTTCCGGTATGTGTTTGAGGGTCAAAAAATATTTCGGTGTGTTTGACATTTTGCTGATTGATTTTAACAAGGTATGCCCAAGTTAGATCATAAAAATCTTGTTCAGTTATTAAGACATTTGCACCTGCATAATAAATGTCTAAGAATTCTTGTAAGTTATTAAAATTATAAGCTTTTTTTAAGTCTTCAATTTTAGAATATTTTAGAGGAATATTATTTCGTTTGGCGATTTTAAACATTAATTCAGGCTCAAAACTTCCTTCTATGTGTAAATGGAGTTCTGCTTTGGGTATCTTTTTGATGAAACTTTCTAGGGTCATAGTTTATATTTTTAAGATTATTTTAATAGAAATAACCGGTTATTAGAAACAAAAGTGCTGAAATACTACCGGCAAGAAGAGCATAAGGCAATTGTGTTTTTACATGATCTATATGATCAGTTGCAGAAGCCATAGATGAGATGATGGTTGTATCAGAAATAGGAGAGCTATGATCACCAAAAACACCGCCACTTAAAACGGCAGCAATACTCAGATAAGGATTAACATCTAAACTGGCAGCCATCTGTACAGCTATAGGAATCATAATTGCAAAAGTCCCCCAAGAAGTTCCGGTAGCAAATGCCACAAAAGCGGCTGTTATAAATAAAAGAAAAGGCACTAATGCAGGTGAAAGTATATTTTTACTTAATTGGGCTATGTATTGTCCCGTATGTAATTCTTTGGTAACATGACTGATAGCAAATGCTAACAGCATTAATAGGGCCAGTGGCATCATTTCAGAGATACCTTTCAAAATCCAATCAAACATGTCTGTTATTGTTGCCAGTCTTTGTGCGCGATAAAATATTATTGAAAAAAATAATGCAGTTAAAACAGCTAATAAAACAGCGGTAGAGCCTGAGCCTTTACTGAGGGCATCAATAATTTTGTTTATTGATATACCTGTGCCATGTGTTTGCGTTGTTGCTTGCCATCCGTCAATAATTAATGTTATGGGCATCATAATTACCATGATTAATAACGGCAGAATCATATTATAAGCTTTACTTTTTTGTAGGCTTACTACAGGTTTGACACCTGTTAATGCTTCTGAGATCATAGGTTTGGCATTGTCCGACAAAATTTTATTTTCTACTTGAGTTCTATATGCTGCTTTTTTCATGGGCCCCAAATTGATATTAAATAAAATGACAAGAAAAACCAATAATAATGCTATTATAGGATAAAAATTAAATTGCAAGGATTTAAATAAAACGGTAAATCCTTTTTCGTAACCTTGTGCTAAAAGCAAACTCATGATAAAGGCCCCCCAAGCATTAAAGGGTATTAAGATGGAAGTAGGCGCAGAGCTACTATCTGCTATATAAGCTAGTTTTTCTCTTGATATTTTAAGTTTGTCAAACAATGGTCGAAAAACTGTCCCGACGGTTAATGCAGAGATACTTGTTTCAACAAAAATAATTATACCGGTAAGTCCTGCAAAGAGTTGTATTTTTTTTCGATTAGTATCTAAATGTTCCGCGGGCATGCCACCAAGCTTTTTATCAATCCAATAAATAAATCCGCTTACACCGCCTGATTTTTGAATTAAAATAATTAAACCGCCTACCAATGCGCTAAACATTATAGTTTTAGTATTGCCGGCATCTTTAAAAACATCTACCAATGCCATAATACTTTGGTAAGTACCTTTCAAAATATTTCCTTTAGCAATAATGAGCCAACTCATCCAAATGCCTAAAAGCAGGGATATGTAGACTTGTTTGGTGCGAATGGCTAAGTAAATAGCTAAAAGCGGTGGAATTAGTGACCAAAATCCGTAAGGATGCATGTTTTTTAACTGTAAATATACAAAAATAGGTTATTCCAATTTTCTGAAATTATTATT
>WGBX01000087.1 GCA_015494075.1 Flavobacteriaceae bacterium | reverse complement strand
GTAAATGCACAGTCTAATCAATCTGATTTTCAGAAGACTTTAAAAATTAATGGTAGAATACAATATGATTACGAGTTTTTGAAAAGGGAAAATGCAACTGACTGGTTTAATGGGAACGAGTTTAGACGTTTACATTTATCCTTTGCAGGAAAAATTGCTCCACAAATAAAATATAAGGTTGAAGTTGACTTTTCGCAAGCAACTTTGGGTTTTAGAGATGTATATATTAAGTATAATGCCGGAAAGTGGGGAAGTTTTGCACTTGGAAGTGTAGCAGAACCTACGGGGTTAGAAATGATGACCAGTAGTAAATATATTACTTTCTTTGAACGTGGTATGATAACTTCCTTGCAAAATTTTAGATGGGGAAGCGGTTTACACTATGAAAATTTCGGCTTATTAGACGGTAAGCTAACTTTACAAATGGCTTTAACTAATAATGGTGTAAATAGTGAAGGTTTTAAAGATACACAATTAGAAGAGGGAAACAATTTTGTAGCACGTATCACTTCTGCTCCGATATATGATAAGGAAAAATCTTTATTAGTTCATATAGGTTTTAATTATGATGACCGGCCTGCAGCAGATCTTAAATTTAGACCCGAAAATCATATGGGCGATAAGTATTCTTATCTTTTTCCGGATGCTAACAAACGCAACGACTACGGCTTTGAGTTGGCAACAAACTACCGGTCATTATCATTGCAAAGTGAATACAAATTACAAGATATATCTAATGACTTAAATAAAGATTATCAAGTATCGAGTTATTATGTAATGGGAAGCTATTTTTTAACAGGTGAGCATCGTCCTTATAAAAAAGCAGCTTTTGGACGTGTAAAACCTAAAAAAGAATTTGGAAATGGCGGTTATGGTGCCTTTGAATTGACAGCACGATACTCTAATGTAACAGTTTCAGATGATGTGGCTATTGCCAATCCCGGTTTGCCTAAACAAGTAGATAATGTTACTTTTGGTTTGAATTGGTATCTTACCTCACACGCAAGAATTATGTACAATTATGTTGTAACAGATGACAACGATCAAGTTTTAGGAAATTTATTTGGACATTTAATAAGAGTGCAAATAGATTTCTAATCAATATTAGAAATATTAATCAATAATAAATAAACAACTATGAATTTTAAAAAACTAATTACAAATCAATGGTCTTATGTGTATGCCGGCATTTTGTTTGGTGTGGCACAAATCATTTATATGATTGGCCTATGGGTCAATAGTGTTAATCATGGAAAAACACCCTCCTTAAAACCGATAACGGTAACAACGGATTTGGGTAAAATGTTTCGTGGTTTTGAGGTATTTATCAACAATCTCTTTGGATTTAAATCGGAATTATATGGTAAATACGGCACCATTGTAGTTGACGGTGTTGAAAAGGTTTTACCAGCTACGGGAGGTGCTTTTATTCCGGGAGTCGGCTGGCCGATAGTCGGTATGATATTGGGTGGCTATTTAGTTGCCAAAATGGAGCATGAAAGTCGTTCGTGGGCTTATTATGGAAAAAAAATGTTATTAGTTTCCTTTATAGGTGGCGCTTTATTTAGCTATGGTACACGTTTAGCCGGTGGTTGTACTTTAAATCACTTAATGGGTGGTTTGCCTATGATGAATATACATTCAATGGTAACCGTTATTTTTATGGCCATTGGTGGTATGCTTGGATTTTATATTATGGGAAAATTAAAATTGGCAAATTATTTTAAACACCAAGAAACTTTGTCATATGTTAAAAATGCCGATAAAGGAGAACAAGCAACTTATAAAAAAGGCTATACGCCATGGAAGAACAAATTTTATTGGATAGGCTTGATCTTTTCTTTAATTTTTGTTTTTGTTGCTGTTTATAACGGATTTTTTGATGGCGAAAGCATGCAGCATATAAGTGGCGATAAGATCGCACCTTTCAATAAATCAGTAAGTCATAAAGGATGGTTCTACGTTATTTTAACTTTAATTGGTGGTATTGTTGGCGGTATTGGTTTGGCAAAATCAGGTTTTGGAACCGAATGTTCGCTAGTTGCATTGGAAACAGGAGATGATATGACCAAAAAAGATAAAAAATATGCCTTTATGGGTGTGCCTAAAATTACCCGAACTTTAATGCGTAGCTATGCGCCATTTATAGGTTTAGCTTCACACTGGGTAGTTATGTTAGGCTTTATAATTATCGCTTGGGTATTTCTAGGTGTAAGTCCTGCTTTTGCCGGAAAAGTAAAATATTCATTAACAGCCGGAAGTTTTATCGGTGGTATCTTATTAGGAACCGGTGCCGTCTTACTAATAGGTTGTGAAATCCGTTCGTATATGCGTTTGGGTATGGGATATCTTAATACAATGATCGGATTTATCGGATTTGCAGTCGGTTATTTACCGTTTACATTATACTATAAAGAACATAAAGAGTTTTTAAGCTCTACTGTTATTGCCGGTACCAATGGTTCTTTAACCGACAAGTTTAAAGTCTACGAACTATTAACAGATAGTATAGGAGGCCAACAGTTTATTCTGTTTTTATGGTGGGTGATAATCTTTGCCTCATTATTTTATTTTATAAAGAAAGGTATGAAAAATACCGGATTGAGAAAAGTAGATATAGTTCATCATAATACCGAAGAAGGACAATTATATATTGAAGAACAAGCTGCAAAAAATAATGGTTTAGTTAATGGTGTGCCTGCACCTATGCCTGTGCCGCCGGAAGCTTACCCGGAAGATTAGATTTTCATTTTATATGAATCTTATATATTTACAAGGAGACAAGTTTTATTGTCTCCTTGTATAATTTATTTATGTTAACATCTAAGCTATACATATTTATTAAAACTGCCCAAAAATTAAGTTTTACCAAAGCAGCTGAAGATCTATATATGACACAGCCGGCAGTTACCAAACATATTCATAAACTTGAACAAAGTTTAGAAGTCAAACTTTTTGACAGAAATGGTAATAAAATTGTTTTGACCGCTGCTGGTGAATTACTTCTGAAATACGCTGTTCAAATTGAAAATTTATATAATGAATTGTTTTTTGATTTATCACAGCTTAAACATCAAAAAAAAGGCCATGTAAAAATAGGTGCCAGTACAACTATAACCCAATATGTTTTGCCGGCCATTATTTATAAGTTTTCAAAACGTTATCCCGAATTGAAAATTCATGTGATGAATGCTAATACGGAAAAAATAGAAAAAGCTGTTTTAAACAATGAAATAGATATCGGTATTATAGAGGGTCATAATAAACGAAGCGGTATTCAATACAAATCATTTCTGAAAGATGAAATTGTACTGGTTGGCAATACCCGGATTTCATGGCCTAATAACTATTTATTAGATATATCAGATTTAAAAAAATATCCTATGGTTATTCGTGAAAGTGGTTCAGGTACCCGTGAGGTGTTGGTTTACCATTTACGCCAAGCAGGATTATGTTTAAACGATTTTAATGTTGTATTAGAATATGGCAGTACTCAGGGTATAAAAAATTACTTATTACACTCAAATGCTGTCGCATTTTTGTCTTTGCATAGTGTGCAAGGTGAACTTGAAAGGGGCGATTTGCAATATTTTAAAATAAAAAATTTTAAAATAGAAAGGCTTTTCAATTTTATTTTTCCAAAAGGACAGCAAAACAAACTGTCAGAACTTGTTTTAAACTTTTCACTTCATAACATATAGTTATTTAGTATTCTTATTATTCGTTTGTTTGGTTATGGTTATATAACGTTCTTTGCAATATAATTAATAATTGTTACACCTATAACAAACATTTATACTTTATGGGGCAGAATATGCTTGTTGTTTGCATCCATTCATTCACATGTTTATGACTGTTATAAAATTGCCATACCAAAAAAAAATCATAGTTTGATTTATATGGTCTATACTATTCATATTTGTTTAAAAATATACCGTGTTTGCGACTAAAATTATTAAATATAATGTCTAAAAAATATTTTATATCATCTATGCTGAAAAACATACAAATTTATCTCCCCGGACTTATGTTTACCTTAGCCGGCGCTTTTATAGCCTTTGAGTTAGCCCGCTTTTTACCGGTTGGTGCTGTGGTTATAGGTATTAGCTTGGGTGTTTTAATTGGTAATGTATTCAAATTACCATTACAACTTTTTCCCGGTATTAATTTTTCCGAAAAGAAAATTTTATCATGGGCCATTATTCTGATGGGGGTGAAATTAGATTTTAACATTATTAAAACGCTTGGACTTCAATCTGTTTTGATGATAATAGCAGGAATTATTTTTACTATTATTTTGGCTTTGGTTTTATCGAGGTTATTTAAACTTAATTTTAAATTAGGACTTTTGTTAGGAATAGGTAATGCCGTATGTGGTAGTTCTGCAATCGCTGCGACTGAAAAAATTATAGGAGCTGAAAAACATCAAGTAGGTGTAGCTGTTACCGTAGTCAATTTCTTAGGCACACTAGGAATGTTTGTATTGCCTTTGTTGATTAAATATATTTTGCCTTTTAATGATTTACAAGCCGGCTTTCTAATTGGCGACACTTTGCAAGCTGTAGGACAGGTAGTTGCTGCCGGATTTTCTATTAATGAAATTGTTGGACATACGGCAACAATTGTTAAAATGATGCGGATTTTAATGCTGACACCGCTTGTTATCAGTTTGATGTTTTATTTTCATCAAAGACGTAAAAAGACAGAGGATACTATAAAAGAACAAGCCATACCGGTTTTTATTATAGGATTTATTTTAATGTCATTATTGCCTAGTTTTCATTTAGTTTCTGCAAAATACTTGCATTTTTTTGGCCAATTGAGCCATTATTTTCTCTTAATTGCAATGGTAGCGATTGGTTTTAAAATTAACTTTAAATCTGTTTGGCAACAAGGACAAGGCGCTTTGTTAATGGGGAGCGTGGTTTTTTTAGGACAAATTTTGTTTGCATTGTTAATGATCCTGTATTTTAAATAAAATAAACATTAAATTATGTATTAAATATTAAATATTTTAAATTTATTTCATAAAATTTAGAAATAACATTTTTTATTCAAAGCTGTTTTTCTAATTTAGCAGGCTCAACAAACAACTAACTATGACACAACAAGCTTTATCTATTACCTATCAACCGCCGGGCCAATTTGAAGAAACCCGTTATGAAAAAATTCATAATGTCGTTTTTGATAATTCCGTTGACGGCTCAAAAGTCGTCGCAGCCGAAATAGCCGCCCTGATTCGTGACAAACAACAGAAAAATGAGACTTGTGTATTAGGTTTAGCAACAGGTTCTTCACCTATAAAAGTATATGAAGAGTTGGTGCGTTTACATAAAGATGATGGACTTAGTTTTAAAAATGTGGTAACTTTTAATTTAGATGAATATTATCCGATGCCTAAAGAAAGCATTCATAGTTATCATTATTTTATGCACCAACATTTATTTGATCATATCGATATAAACCCTAAAAACATCCATATTCCCGATGGCACTGTTTCAAAAGAAAAGTTAATAGATTATTGTATTGGTTATGATGAAAAAATAGCCTCGTACGGCGGTATTGATTTTCAATTATTAGGTATTGGCCGTACAGGTCACATTGGCTTTAATGAACCCGGTTCTCATATCAATTCAGGTACCAGATACGTTACCTTAGATCCATTGACTCGTTCGGATGCAGCTCCGGGTTTTTCAGGCATAGAAAATGTTCCTAGAGCTGCAATTACCATGGGTATAAAAACCATTTTACAATCCAAACGTATTGTTTTATTAGCATGGGGTAATGCCAAAGCGCCTATTGTTAAACGAACAGTTGAAGGTAAAATGACTTCAGATGTACCGGCAACCTATCTGCAAAAACACCTTAATACGACATTTGTGTTGGATGAAGAGGCTTCCATGGATCTGACACGTATTAAAACACCTTGGTTAGTAAAAGATTGTCAATGGGATAACGATTTAATCAAAAAATCAGTAGTTTGGTTATCTGACAGGACTGAAAAATCTATCCTCAAATTGACTGAAAAGGATTATAATGCTCATGGCATGTCGGGATTGATGGCTCAGGAAGGCGATCCGTATCATATTAATATTAAAGTATTCAATCAAATACAACATACTATTACCGGATGGCCCGGAGGCAAACCTCACGCCGATGATACATACAGGCCCGAACGAGCGCAGCCTTACCCTAAGCGTGTGTTAATTTTCAGTCCGCATCCAGATGATGATGTTATATCTATGGGCGGTACTTTAGACCGTCTTGTCGAGCAAGGACACGAAGTACATGTGGCTTATCAAACTTCGGGCAGTATTGCGGTATCAGATGAGCAAGCATTGAAATATGCCCGGATTATACAAACTTATCAGCCTGACAATGCTCATTTGCATAAAATTATCAAAGACTTACAAACCAAAGAAAAACCATATGAAGACAGTTTGCCGGTTAGAAAATTAAAAGCCCAAATCAGACGTCAAGAAGCTATCAGTGCTTTGACTTATTTAAAGGTGCCATTGTCTCAAATTCATTTTTTAGATATGCCTTTTTATGAAACCGGAGCTATTAAAAAGAAACCTCTCAGTACGGAAGATATTGTTTTGGTACAAAATATCATAGCGCAAGTAAAACCGCATCAAATATTTGCAGCCGGTGATTTGGCCGATCCACACGGCACACACAAAGTTTGTTTAGATGCTATTTATAAAAGTATAGATCATTTAAAACAAAAAGACTTTATGCAAGATTGTCGTGTTTGGTTGTATCGTGGTGCTTGGCATGAGTGGGATGTGCCGCAAATAGATATGGCAGTCCCCATGAGCCCGGATCAAGTCTTGAAAAAACGTAAAGCTATTTTCTATCATGAAACACAAAAAGACGGGGTGATGTTTCAAGGCAACGATCCGCGTGAATTTTGGGTGCGTGCCGAAGATCGTAACCACCAGACAGCAGAAAAATATCATAAATTAGGTTTAGCGGACTATGCTGCTATTGAGGCTTTTAAGAGATATTATTTTTAATTGAAGTTTTAACCCTTTACTTTATGGTTTTTTCTCAAAATTATCCGGGAACTTTTAATTATGTATTTTTTTAATGCCAGCTTATCATAAGACAACTTATGACAAGCATGCCTGCCTTTGATGTGAAGTATCTTTAAGGTAACCATAAGTATTTTAGATTGATTCTTGTCGTTTTAATATTATAAATGTAATTTTAGTAGTTTTTACCTATAAAATTTTTTTATGAAATTCCACTTTTATATTTTTCTCCTTGTTTTCAGTATTTTTTCTTTTTCACAAGCCCAGTATGAACATGCTTGGCAAAATTTGATGCCACAACCGCAAGACATTCATCTGCAAAAGGGGCAATTTGTATTAGATTCTCTTTTTACGGTGGCCATTCCGGATACTGCCAGCCGGCGTGTGCAAATAGCTGCCACCAAATTCATCAGACGTTTAACCAATCGTACCGGTTTGTTTGTTAAACATGGTTTTCCGCTAAGCTTAAAAGAGGTTCCGCAAGCTAATATTGTGGTGCATTACAACAGAACAGGCAACCTGCAACTGCACGAAGATGAAGCCTATCAACTAAAAATTACCGCACAACAAATAAATATAGAAGCCGGCACGGATTTGGGTGTGGTATTTGCCTTTGAAACCTTATTGCAATTGCTCGATAATGATCATGAAAAATATTTTTTTCAGAATCTGACTATTAGTGATAAACCTGCATTTACCTGGCGGGGTTTAATGATTGATGCGGCACGGCATTTTCAGCCGGTAGCTGTAATTAAGCGTAACTTAGATGCCATGCTGGTTGCCAAGCTCAACACCTTTCATTGGCACTTGTCCGATGATCAGGGATTTAGAATAGCCATTAAAGCTTATCCGCAATTGACGCAAAAAGCTTCGGATGGTCAATTTTATACCCAAGCACAAATTAAAGACGTAATACAATATGCTGCCGACCGTGGTATTAGAGTGATTCCAGAAATAGATGTGCCCGGACATGCAACTGCATTATTGACGGCCCTACCTGACATAGCCAGCCGAAAAAAAAATTATCAACTACAACGTAATGCCGGTATTTTTGACCCGACATTAGATCCAACCAATCCGCAGACTTACAAGGTTTTAGATAAAATCTTTAAAGAAATAGCAGGGTTATTTCCTTTTGCCTATATACATATCGGTGGTGATGAAAACAGAGGCCGACAGTGGGATGCTAATCCGGAAATACAAGCTTTTATGCGGCAAAAAGGTTTAAAAAACAATCATGAATTGCAGACTTATTTTAATGTAAAATTGGAAAAAATACTCCAAAAATACCATAAAAAAATGATGGGTTGGGAAGAAATCAGGACCCCCCAAATGCCCAAGACCGCCCTGATACATGTTTGGCGAGGCAGAGCCGGAGTATCTTTAACCAAAACAGTCAAAAGCGGCTATGATGCTGTTTTATCCAATGGATTTTATATCGATTTAATGTTGCCAGCAGCCACACATTATCAAACGCAGTTATATCCCAAACAAGCCCATTTAACTATAGATCAAAAGGCACATATTTTAGGGGGTGAAGCTACCATGTGGAGTGAATTGGTGACACCGTTCACAATAGATTCGCGTATTTGGCCACGCACATTAGCCATTGGCGAGCGTTTATGGTCTAATCCTTCCGGAACTAACCTTCGTCAGATGTATCAAAGACTGTTTGCTCAAGGATATCATTTGGAAGAATTGGGTATTACTCATATAAAAAACAGGGGAGTTATTTTGCGTAATATTGCACAAAACCAAGATATTTCTACTCTTCAGGCACTTAGCCGGTTATATGAGCCTTTAAAAGGCTACAAGCGAAATAAAGCTGGAACCGAATACCAAAGCTATTCACCTTTTATGTTGTTTGCCGATGCTTGTTCTGCCGATGCAGAGGATGCTCTCAGATTCGGTTTTTTGGTAGAAGACTACTTGAAACAACCAAATTCTGAAAATAAAAGGAAAATTGTTATTTATTTAAAAAAATGGCAGCATTTTGGTGAAGCTTTAAAAAACCTACATACTAATCCAAAACTTGAGCTTTTGCGTCCTATGAGTCGCTCTTTGGCAAATTTGGCAAAAGATTTAAACCGACTATCTTTAGAAGATGCAATTGTAAATCAAGCTTTTGTACAACAACTACAGGCCGACTATAAGATAGCCTTTAAAGCCTATAATGATGTAAGTTTGGCTTTAAAAAAACCTTTAAACATTCTCATCAAATATTGGTTGAAACAAAAAGGATATAATTGGTCGGAATAAAGTTTTGATGTAGTTCTTTTATCTTTTTATGC
>WGBX01000086.1 GCA_015494075.1 Flavobacteriaceae bacterium | reverse complement strand
ACCTTCGCTTTGCTAGCTACTGAAAAAAGCCATTCCCAATTTCCATAATGACTACCTACTAAAACAACATTTTTTCCCTGATCAGTTAATTTATTGATTAATTCAGTATTTATATAATCAAAGCGCTTTTCCATTTCAGATAAAGATAAACTATAAGCTTTTATCATTTCAACAAACAGATCGGCAAAATGTTTATAAAAAGCTTTTTCTATTTGCTTTCTTTCCTTATCAGATTTTTCCGGAAAAACCAATTTCAAATTTTTACGTACAATTTTTTTTCGATATCCAATCACTTTATAAACTAAAAAATACATCAGATCAGATAAACGATATAATAACCAAAATGGTAATCTGGAAAAAAAGAAAAGTAATGGATAAGTGAAAATATAAAGTAAATAAGCCGTCATATTTTGATTTTAATCAAACAAAGATACTAGAAAAATTCAATTTAATTTTAATCCGTAACTTTGAGCATAAATTTGATTATGCCTTTATTACCTGTTAAAAAACATCTACAAGGTCTATTGTATATTTGGCATCTGACCGAAAAAATAAAAGCGTTGGAAACTTTAAGTTTTCAAGATGATATATTAAAAAGCCTTAAATATAGAAAAATAGAACATAGAAAACATTTTTTGGCCAAGCAGATTATATTGCGTCAAAATAACTATTTTTCACATTTAAAATACTTATCTACCGGTAAACCTGTTTTAGAAAACGGTCAATTTATTTCTATCACACATTCGGGAGCATATGTAGTGGTAACTATAAATCCGTATCCTATAGGAATTGACTTAGAACAAGAACAACCTAAGCTTCAAAATGTTTCTCCTAAGTTTGTTCACTCCAAAGATTATTTTGTGAAGTCAAATCATGAAAATCCTTATTTATGGCTATGGACAGCCAAAGAAAGTATTTATAAATTGATAGGACAAAAAGGCTTGTCATTAAAAAAAGATATTATAATAGAGAATATAGATGTAAAAAAACTAACCGGGCATGCATTAGTTTTTGACAAAATTAACATCAATTTGTTTTATCAAAAAATTACACCTTCCTATATTTTATGCACAGCCAGATCAAACCCAAGTTCTCAAGATACAATTTTTTAAAATTCTAAATAAAAGAAAATCAGCCTGTTACAAACATGTCCGTAGTTTGGTTATTTTTTTACCTGAACTACATCAATGGTCGCACATATTAAGCCATTGGTTACTTTTAAACCATGTGAGGTGGTTCCCGAAAACGAAATTTTTAATATATCTCCAGATTTAAAGGCTTCTTTTTCAATTTTAAATATCAAACCTTTACTTTCCAAACCGACACTGTTTAAATTTAGACGTGTCCCACTGGTTTCTTGCCAGTTTTCAGCATGTTGCGATACTTCATCTTGGTTTGTTGCAGAACAATAAAAATAAAATTGAGGTGCCTGATCTGTCCACACGCTATAAACTTTTTTATTTACCGGGTAAAATGCATCCGACCATATATCTGCTCTAATGGCTGTTTCTGTATGTACAAAGGTAACATCATCAATAGTGTATGAAACCGCATAAGCACAGGTTTCGTTTTCTGCCAATTCGTCAGGACCTTCTTGTGGTGGCACTGTACAAGCCATATAAATTGAAAAAATCAATAAAAGCATAACATGGTTTAAAAAATCTTTTTTAAACTGAATTTTCATAAAAATATTTATTTAGGTTAACAACAAAATAAGCAAGCAACATTCCATCGGTTATAGAAGGTTGTAAAAACTTATTATTCAAATATATAGAAAAAAGAAGCTGAAAAATTTAAGAATTGATGAACGCTTGTGTTCATTTGATAAACACTTGATTTTAAAGCATAAAGTAAAATAATAATTTTAAGTTAAAACACTTCTTAAATCTGTAACAATTTTGTATTTTTATCGTTAATTAAAAACAATCTATAAAAATAATAATATGAAAAAAACATTTTTACTTTTATCTATAATTATAAGCAGTATTGTAACTGCACAAACAGCCGAAGATATTGTCAAAAATTATT
>WGBX01000085.1 GCA_015494075.1 Flavobacteriaceae bacterium | reverse complement strand
GATTTTTATCAATAAATCGCTATTTTAAAATAATTGCTAATGTTTTTTATTTTGACTCATAGATATTTAAGGTTTTATTTTTTACAAAAAATTACGCTGAATTTATATAAAAAAATCATAATTTAGCAGGCTGATAATTTTTAAAGGACGACTATGATTGCGAAAAGAACAAAACAAAAGGATTGGAATAGTATTAAGACCAATGATTCATGGCAAATATTTAAAATAATGTCTGAATTTGTGGAAGGTTTTGAAAAAATGAATAAAATTGGTCCATCGGTGACCATTTTTGGTTCTGCGCGTACTAAAAAAGATGCAGAACATTATAAAATTGCTCAAAAAATTGCAAAAAAACTTGCCAAAGAAGGTTTTGGTGTTATCACTGGTGGTGGCCCCGGTATTATGGAAGCCGCCAATAAAGGTGCTCAAAAAGGGAAAGGCGCATCTGCGGGATTAAATATTGTATTGCCTTTTGAGCAAGATGCTAATCAGTACATTGATCCTGATAAATTAGTAGATTTTAATTATTTCTTTGTTAGGAAAGTAATGTTTGTGAAATATGCCCAAGCTTTTGTGGTAATGCCCGGAGGTTTCGGTACGCTTGATGAATTGTTTGAAGCATTAACATTAATTCAAACTAAAAAGATTGAAAAATTTCCGGTTATACTATTTGATACAAAATTTTGGGGTGGTTTGATTGATTGGGTTAAAAAAGTATTATTAGAACAATATAATTATATTAGTCCTAACGATTTAAATTTAGTTCACCTAAGTGACGATCCTGATGAAGTTGTTAAAATTATTGTTGATTTCTATAAAAAGCGTAATTTAACACCAAATTTTTAAAAAAAATTACAACAAACAAACACACAAACTAATGAATATTACACACAAATACTTTTTAAGTTTTTGGCTATTTTTTATAGCTTTATATTTTACGGCTCAAACCCCAATCAAATTAATGAGCTACAACTTGTTACATTATCCAACAGGGACCAGTATTGATCGGAAAGATGATTTAAAGTTTATCTTAGATAGTTATGAACCTGATATTTTTATGGCTTGTGAAATTGAAGATGCCACAGGAGCTGATGAAATTTTGAACTACTGTTTAGACAATCAAAAATACGGCGCTTCATATTTTACTTATAACCATTCGGGTAGCCAATATCCATTGCAGCAAATGTTATATTATAACAAATATAAATTTGAGTTGGTAAATGAAGAGTATTTAATTACATATGTACGTGACATTAACCATTATACTTTGAAGTTGTTAACAGAGGACACATCTGATGAAATATATATTGAGGTTTATGTTGCCCATTTAAAAGCGGGAGCAGATTCAACTAACAGTACCGATAATGATAGCAGTGATGAAGATGCCAGAAGAGATATGGTTCAAAAGTTTGTTGATGATTTGAACAATATTCCCGCGGACCATTTTGTAATTTTTGCCGGAGATTTCAATCTTTATACCTCAGATGAACCTGCATATCAAGCTATTATTAATCCTGACAATGCCATAGTGATGAAAGATCCGATTAACCGTCCGGGAGCCTGGCACAATAATGAAGCGTTTAAAGATATTTTTACGCAATCAACCCATTCAATTTCCGAAGATGATTATGTTGGTGGTGGATTGGATGATCGCTTTGATTTTATAATGATGTCTTCAAACTTAATTGATAGTCCTGTATTATATTACAAAACAGGAACTTATAACTCTTATGGTAATAATGGTAATTGTTTTAACAATGCTCTTACCAGCTCTTATTGTAGTGGTAGTACCTATGATGATACTTTGTTACAACATTTATATACTATGAGCGATCATTTACCGGTAGTTGCCCAGTTAGAAACCGTGGCACCTTTGTCTGTTATAGAAGAAAATATTTTATTAACCAGGTTAAATGAAGGCACTTTTATTCATAATAGTCTAAGTTTACATGCAGAAATACAAGGAGCCTTAAATATTAAAATATATAATTCATTAGGTCAGATATGTAATCAAATTGATTCATATACTTCTGATACGTCTATTGATGTTAGCCGATTGGCCGGTGGTATTTATTTTTTACATATTAAAAGTGGCCAAAAACAACAAATACTAAAATTTGTCAAAACGCCTTAAATATTACATTTTAAGTATCTTTTTTTGGGGTCATTATGCTGTATTTGCTCAAATCAGTGTCTGGCACCAGCAACTTGACATGCGTTTTGATAGTTTAACCAATAAAATTTATGTTAATCAAATCACAGGTATAAAAAATGATTTTTCAAAATCTGTATCAAAACTAACTTGGTTAAACTGGGCGAATGCTTTTAAACACAAACATACAGAACTGGCTAAGCGAATAGTAGAAAATTATAATTTAAAATTTCATTTTTCTCAACAAAAACAGCGAGGTTTTGTAAATTTAAAACAACTGTTGGTCAATGGGCAGGATAGAACAGCAATGTTTAAAATTAAAAATACAGATACGTATCAATATGTTTTAAGTAAAGCTTTAAATCCGGGAGATAGTTTAGTATTCAATTTTCAATATATAGTTAAATTACCCAATGCTAAATTTACCGGTTTTGGTATAGATAAAAACAAGAATATCTTTTTACGTAATTTTTATTTTCAGGTTATGCCATGGGACATCATGACTTATAACCATAAAAACATTGATAATTATCCGGAAGTGCCGGTTTTTACAGAAATACGATTACATCATTTTCCTAAAAATAAAAATATATGGTCTAATCTCTCCGGAGCAAAAGGTATTTTAAAAGGTAAGGGCAAAAATTTAACAGTTGAAATTAGTTCAAATACCTATCACTCATTTAAAATGAATGACCGGCAAATTATTTTACCGGCAAATTCGAGTTTGTCATGGGACGATCAGCAGCAAAAATTAGCTCAAATTATATTATATATACGCCAGAAAATAGGTCTATATTTACC
>WGBX01000084.1 GCA_015494075.1 Flavobacteriaceae bacterium | reverse complement strand
GTGTAGATAAGAGGTGCAAGTGCATAGGTAATCAAGGCAACTAAGATGGTTGTAATACCAAATTGTTTTTTTTCTATAATTTTATATTTATAGTAAATAGCCAAAAGTATTAAAATAGCCATTCCACCAGCCAAATATAACAAATGCCAAGGCCCGGAGGTGATATACAGAATATATCCTAATAAACCTATGAAAACATGTGTGCGGTCAGTCCCAAATAAGGTCCCGGACTTTTGATTTAAATTATTTTGGCGCAATTCTAAACCAATAGCCAATGAAAATGCTACAACTAACAGTAAGTTGATTAAATCTTTTGAAATGTTCAAAATTGCATGGTCCCACATAAGGTATAATTTCTAAAAAATGATAAGACGGTAATTTATATAAATGGGATGGCCGTTAGTATTAAGAGAAAAAAGAGGAAATTTAATTTTCCTCTTTTTTCTCTTTAGTTTCTTTTGGTTCCGTTTCCTCTTCGGAAGTTGCTTTCTTAAATTCTTTAATACCTTTACCAAGTCCGCTCATTAATTCCGGAATTTTTTTTCCACCAAACAATAAAAGGATGATAATTACCACTAAAATCATTTGTTGTGGCCCTATTACGCCTAAAGGCAATATATAAGCAGTCATATCAATCAGTTTTAAATTATTAAACGAAATTAATGCATATTTTTTAATTAGCGAAATAAAATTTGATTTATTTTTGTGGTAAATTAAAATCAAATTATATGAAGACATTACATAAACTCTTATTATTATTATTTTTGAGTATTGGTATATTTGGACAAGCTCAAAAAATAAAAATTCCGAAATCTTATTCAAATATTAAATATAAAAAAGGTATTTTAGGTGTTGAACAAGACGATAAATTTTACCCTGAAATAAATCCGCCGGCACTATATACATATTCTAAAATTGTAGGGGCAAAAATATCAGGTACCAAAAAGGCTATTATAATAGATTTTAATGATGAAAAAATCAATGGTATTATTAACTATGGTTTAATCAATGCCGATCATGTAAAATATCCATTACCGGTGTTTTTTAAAAAACCAGTAAAGCTTATTAGCGGAAAAGCAACTATACCAATTACAAAACTTAGTGGTAAATATGACTTTATCAATTGGGAAAAAACAGGAAAAGTACGCTTAGGTTATCGTTTGATTAATGAAAAGGGGCAAATTATTTATGATGGACATATTGCGGTTAAACGTAATAAAAAAGGCGTGTTTGAAGAAGCTATTTACTTAATAGAGGGACCTTACATCAATCAACTTTCGGAAAACGGAGCTGTAATTTCTTTCAAAACAAACAAAAATGTTTTGGCACAAATACAGATAGAAGACCAAGTTTATTCTGATGTTGTTCCCACCAAAAATCATAAAATTAGTATAACCGGTTTAAAACCCCAAACGACTTATGATTATACGGTCAATTATGAAGATGATGCAGATCATTATCAATTAACTACTGCTCCTAAAAAAGGCTGCCGTAGTCCTTTTACTTTTGCATATGCTTCCGATAGTCGTGCCGGTGCAGGCGGCGGTGAGCGTAATCTGCTAGGTGTAAATGCTTATGTTCTTAAAAAAATGATGCAATTTGCAGCTTATAAAAATGCTGCTTTTTTCCAATTTACAGGCGATTTAATGTCCGGTTACAATGTGAGTAATGATAAACAAAATTTAGAATTAATTAATTGGAAACATGTTGTAGAAAACTACTGGCATTATAGTCCCGTATATGTAACTATGGGAAATCATGAGTCGGTGCAACGTATTTTTAAGAAAACGGATTATAAAGGCCATTCATTCTTTTTAGGCCATATTTTTGTCGATAAATTTCCCTTTACGGAATATAGCGCCGAAACAACATTTGCAGAAAATTTCACGTTACCTGTAAGCGAATTAAAATCAGAAGATGGTAGTATTTATGATCCGTCTGCAAAATCTATTGATTTTCCATCATACAAAGAAAGTGTTTATGATTATACCTACGCTAATATGGCTATGATTGTGATGAATTCTAATTATTGGTACGCTTCGTCTACGACAGATATACCCACAACATCCGGTAATGTTCATGGCTATATTATGGATAATCAGCTAGCTTGGTTAAAGAAAACACTAGCCAAATATGAAGCAGATAAAGATATTGATCATATTTTTGTTACGTTTCACACACCTGCTTTCCCCAATGCAGGCCATATGGGAGATGATATGTGGTATAATGGTAATAACGATGTGAGACCTTACATTGCAGGAAAACCTGTTGAAAAAGGTATAATTGAACGTCGTGATGAAATATTAGATTTATTGGCCAATAAAAGTCAAAAATTTGTAGCTTTACTTTGTGGTGATGAACACAATTACAGCCGCATAACTATTACTAATGATACACCAATATATCCTAAAAATTGGTCAGGTAAGAAATTAAAATTTAAAAAACCTTTTGTACAAATAACCAATGGAAGTGCCGGTGCACCATATTATTCATTAGAAAACACACCTTGGCGAAATTTTGTTGACAAATTTTCAACCTTACATGCCTTAATGTTATTTCACATAAATGGACAACATGTGGATATGGAAGTGATTAACCCTGATACTTTTGAGACTATTGAAAACGTTAGGTTACGATAAGTAATAATTTTAAAAAATACTTATTAAAAAAGAGAACCGAAAAAGGTTCTCTTTTTTATTGAGTGGAGTCGGAGGGAATCGAACCCTCGTCCACACAAGCCACTACCATGCTTTCTACATGCTTAGTCTGTGTTTGTTTTTTCGACTTTGAGCTGCCCGCAGACAGGCTACTCAAAGCTTAGCTTCTTAAATTTCGATAAGCATTCGAAGCTAATACTTATCTAGACTTACTTTTACGAAGCCTCTTGATCGAACGCCGTAAGTCAGGGCTTTCGAGAGACTTCTTGCCTTCCGGCCTAGCCGGAACGTGGCTTAATTCCTACTATTATTCAGAATTAAGCAGCAAGAGCGAAGTTGTTTTCGCCGTTTATTGTGTGCGATATATGAGATTTACGAGCTGTATATCAGCGCTCGGCATGCTTACATGTTAATGGATCTTGCTGTCAAATCCAGTCGACCCCATATATGTTTTGCAAAAATACAAAATTTAAACATCTACATGCAAATTTTATACCAAGTTAATTTGTCAGTTATTTATTATAAACCTGAATTTTGTTGTATTTTTGTAATACAAAAATCCTATTTATGAATAATCAATTTGGCATAATTATGGCCGGTGGCATCGGCAGTAGGTTTTGGCCGGAAAGCACAGTAGAAGTCCCCAAACAATTTTTAGACTTATTAGGAACAGGTCAATCATTTATCCAACAAACTTTTAAGCGTTTGAGTAAGGCAATTCCGGCTAATCAAATTTATATTTTAACCAATGAGCGTTATAGAACCCTAATAAAAAAACAATTACCGGAAATAAATAATCATCAGATTATTGCAGAGCCTGTAATGCGCAATACGGCACCTGCTATATTGTATGCTGCCAAAAAAATTTACCAACTCAATCCGGCAGCTAATTTATTAATTGCACCTTCCGACCATTATATCGGCGAAGAAAAAAAATTTTTAGAGAATATTCAAACAGGCTTTGCAGCTACTGCAAATAATGATTGGTTAATGACCTTGGGTATTGTGCCGAATAGCCCTAATACTGGCTATGGTTATATTCAGTTTGACCGTAATACCAATGATTCTATAAAAAAAGTATTGCGTTTTACCGAAAAACCCAATTTGGAGAAAGCTTTATCTTTTATTAAAGCAGGTAATTATTTGTGGAATGCCGGCATTTTTATATGGCGTGCTCAAACCATATTAAAAGCCTTTCAGGAATTATTACCTGATATGTATGACAAAATGTCGCAAAATGACCAGATATATAATACGGATGCAGAATCTGAATTTATTCAAAATATATTTCCACAATTACAAAACATATCAATTGATTATGGTATTTTAGAAAAAGCCTCAAATGTATATGTTTTACCGGCAGACTTTGTATGGAATGATTTGGGGGCATGGAATGCTGTATATGAACAACTCCGTCAGAAAGATAATGAAAATATTGCTGTAAACAGCAGGTT
The DNA here is from genome assembly GCA_015494075.1 of Flavobacteriaceae bacterium. GTDB lineage: Bacteria > Bacteroidota > Bacteroidia > Flavobacteriales > Flavobacteriaceae > WGBX01. The sequence continues at coordinate 6,667 of WGBX01000084.1, read as the reverse complement.
GTTAGCTGATAATAGTCAAGGAAATTTAGTAAAAACCAATGGTAAAAAAGTAGTTTTAAAAGACTTGCATAATTATGCTGTTATAGATACTAATGATACTTTAATGATCATACCTCGAAAAGATGATCAAAAGGTTAAGTCATTTGCGCAAGCATTTGCTGATAAAAATTAAAATTGTTTTGTTATTTTTGTAACTATAAACTTTATACTTTAAATTTGATATATGAAAAGAAATTGGCAAACGATAAAAGAATATGAAGATATTCTGTTTGAAAACTTTGAAGGAATTGCTAAAATCACCATAAACAGGCCACATGTTTATAATGCTTTTAGACCTAAAACTAATGATGAAATATTAGATGCCTTAGAAATTGCTCACAAACAACCGGAAATAGATGTTATTGTGCTAACTGGTGCAGGAGATAAAGCTTTTTGCAGTGGTGGTGACCAAAACGTTAAAGGCAAGGGTGGATACATTGGTGAGGATGGCGTGCCGCGTTTAAATGTATTAGATGTACATAAAAAAATACGTTCTATTCCTAAACCTGTTATTGCTATGGTAAATGGTTATGCTATTGGCGGTGGTCATGTGCTGCATGTGGTATGTGACTTGACTATTGCAAGTGAAAATGCACGTTTTGGGCAAACAGGTCCGAAAGTAGGCAGTTTTGATGGTGGATTCGGTTCTTCATATTTAGCCCGCCATGTCGGTCAGAAAAAAGCGCGTGAAATTTGGTTTTTGTGTGACCAATATACAGCAAAAGAAGCTGAACAAATGGGAATGGTAAACAAAGTTGTTCCTTTAAAAGACTTAGAAGATACTACAGTTGAATGGTGCCGTAAGATTCAAGAAAAAAGCCCGATGGCTATTCGTATGATTAAGCGTGCTATGAATGCAGAATTAGATGGCCAGCGTGGTCTAATGGAATTTGCAGGTGATGCTACTTTAATGTTTTATTTAATGGAAGAGGCACAAGAAGGAAAAAATGCTTTTTTAGAAAAACGCAAACCTGACTTTAAACAATTTCCTAAATTTCCGTAATCAATTTTATAAAACTAATATCAGGGAAGCCGAAAACTGTATAGAGTAGGCAAAAAACCAAAAACTTCTAACTATGTTAACTTTATTTGTATTTCTACTGGTTATAATTTTAATTGTATCTCTTTGGAAAGTATTTGAAAAGGCCGGCGAAGCAGGCTGGAAATCATTGATCCCTTTTTATAATATGTGGGTCTTGGCTGAAATTTCAGGATTGCCCGGTTGGGTTGGGCTTTTAGCTTACATTCCTTATCTTGGCGCAATTGTTATTTTTTACATTTATTATTCCTTATCCAAAAGATTTAATAAAGGAGTATTGTTTAGCCTCGGTTTGTTTTTATTACCTTTTATTTTCTTCCCGATTTTAGGTTTCGGTGCTGATCAGTACGTAGCGCCTACAATAGAGGAAGATAAAAAGCCCGAAGCTAATTTGCCTCAATAAATTAATTAAAAAAGCACTTAAAATTTAAGTGCTTTTTTTGAAAGGCTTCTTTTATTTTAATAGAAGCCTTTTTATATATACTTTGACATATAATATCCTAAACCTACTGCAAACAATCCTACAATTAAAGTTGTAAAAAAGTAAGATAGAAATAACAAGAATTTACCATTTTGAATCATGACTAAATTTTCAAAGGCAAAACTCGAAAAGGTCGTAAACCCTCCTAAGAAACCGGCAATTAAGAGCGCTTGATATTCATGATTTAAATTTAAGGTGCGTAAATTATAACCTGCAAGTATTCCTATTAAAAAACTACCCATTACATTGACAAAAAAGGTCCCGTAGGGCGTTAAAAAATCATTTCTGTTAAGTAATAATCCGATTAAATAACGAAAAATACTACCTAATCCGCCACCTGCAAAAACTAATATAAGTCGTGTCGTCATTGTATATCTATTTCTTTTGGTTTTATTTCAATTACGGGAATATATAAATAGGTAATCCAATCTGCCGGATTTAACGATTTAGTATGTCCAACAGCATATTCTTCAAAAGGCTCTCGTGTTGTATCCTCAACAAGATTAGCATTACTGTTTATAAAACTTTTGGTTTGTTTCCAAGCTTCCGGTAAGTACTTATAAGGGCCTTGATATTTGATTTTTAAATACAAACCACCGGGCAATTTTCCAGTTAAAATATGACTGTCAGAAGGTATAATTTTTTCGCGAGTCGGTACTGCTGCCGAAAAAATAACCGAATTATTTTGTTCGTCACGTTTATTATATATAACTATAGGTTTTCCGGTTGTTTCAACTTGGTTTTTCAATGCATAAATAATAACGGCGGGTAAGGCTTTGTCTAATTGTCTCATTAGACTGTCTAACCGACAAGCTGCCGACTGGTAAATATAGTAGGTGTCACTTAAGTCAACAGTATTCATAATATGCATTTCATGCTTATTCATATCTTTGTGTACCGAACGATCCATCAGTTCTAAACCTCTTGTTAAAAATGGGCCTATAAGTTGATTCATATCCGGATGAAAGAGACGTTGTATAGGTTGTAATTCACCGCTAATTTTGCAAATAACTTTCACTCCGTTTTGAGTTGATTTTAAATGCCACTCTAGTTCTTGTGATTGATCGCCTCCGGATAGAGATTGAACAATCAAACTATCTGGTTTTAGAGTTATATTGGTGAGTTTTTGAGGCTGCCCATCATTATCAATAAATCGCATATAATCACCTTCTTTATTTGTAGATTGTTCAAATTCGAAGCGCATCAAACTATCTTTATCTTTCCAAGGTGCCCATTTAGGCCAGTTTTTTAAATCGGCAATTTGCTGATAAACCAAATTGGCAGGTGCTTTAATCAGTCTTTCTCGTTGGACAGTATACTTACTATCTAGTGAAATATAATAAGCAAGTATAGCAACACTTAACCCTAATATTATAATGATAAAATATTTTATTTTTTTAAGCATTAGTATTTTTTTTGCAAATGTATAAACTATTTTTTAAAGTATTAGACAATTGTGAAACGCTTACGGTTTTGACACATATTGACCTAAAAATTCAATAGCTATATCATAAGATTTTAAGCCGTGTCCCATAAAAGTTTTTTCGGCAACTGGCGATATATATGAATGATGCCGGAAAGGTTCACGTTTTTTTATGTCTGAAATATGAACTTCAATTACAGGTATATCGATAGCCTTGATGCAATCGGCAATGGCTATGGAAGTATGGGTATAAGCCGCCGGATTGAGAATTACACCATCATATTGACCTTCGGATGCTTGCAACCGGTCAATGATGTAACCTTCATGGTTGGTTTGGTAATAATCTATATGATATTTATTAAAACGGAGTTTGAGTTTTTCTAAATAGTTTTCAAAACTTTGGTTACCATAAATTTCGGGCTCTCGTTGTCCAAGAAGGTTTAGATTAGGTCCATTAATTATTAATATTTTCATAAGTTGATAAAGATTATTATATCGGAATCGATTTAGATGTAAATAAATATTTTCGATACAAAAATATCAAAATAACTGCATATATTATGTAAGTTATGAAATAAGCTATAACAACCCCAATAAGTTCAAAATGTATTAAAAATAAATGACTTAATATGTAAAACATAAACCAAAAACCAATTTCTGTAAGGATATAATATAAGCTATGTGCTTTGGCCAGCATAATATATGCAAGTGTAAAAGTGCTGACACGTATCAAGTCGCCGGCAAGTTGCCATGCCAATAGGTCTTCCATAGGTAAATAAGCCTTTGAAAAGAATAATAAAATTACCCATTTTCTTAAAAGATAAATAAGTACAAAACCAATAGTTAAAAGTGGAAAAATCTGAATAAAAAATTTTTTCATTTCTTTTTTTAAAGATTGGTTATTGTTTGCTTTAACTATTTGAGGGTAATAATAAAGACTGAAAACAGGCATGATAAATGCCATTGCTAAACCTGAAATCTTTTTGACACCATCCCAATATCCTGCATGAATGCCATGATCATGATTAAAAAAGTCAAAAATTTGATTTCGAATCAAAATGCTGAATAAAGGCGCTGTAATAGCTGTAACCAGTGCCATTAAAATATAGGAATACAGCCTTTTAAAGTGGTTTTTTTTTGCCCGTTGCAAGGATATTTTGAGAAAATAACTATATGTATTTTGTATAGTAAAAAGCGTAACAATAAAATGAATGATTTGGCTGGAAAGTACGACCAGTAATGCACCAATGAGATGGTAGTTTATAATAAGAAAGGTAGCTATAATAGCTGTAAAAATTTGACTGAAAATTTGAATGTAAGTTAATTTTTTATATTCTTGGAAGCCAGTTAAAACAGCCAAAAAAATAAGGTTAAAGGCAATAAATGGCAGGGTTAAAGCTGTAAGTCTAATTATATTTATAAAATGCAGATTATTGAATAAAAACATACTAATAAAAGATGCTTTCCATAACATAATAAAACTTATGATAACCGAAGCGGATAAAATCAGTTTGTAAATTGTAGCTAAAAATGATGTTAATTGAATATTGTGAGTTTCATATTTAGCTGTATATTTTGTTACACCTTCACTAAGTCCTAGTGTAGCTATACCTTGCGTTGTCTGTAAAAAATTTCGAAATTGTTCTGTTAATCCTGTGCCGGACGGCCCGATATAAATAGCAATTAATTTATTAATTAACCAACTGCCGGCTATTCGGGTAAATACAGCTAGTGCATTAAAAACAGATATTTTTAACCAAATATTTTTCCCAATAATTTGTCTGATTAATTTCAAAACCGGTTCAATTTTTCAATAATATAATATATTTCTTGTTCAGATAGCTTTTCATGAATAGGTAAACTTAAAATCTCATTGCAAATTTTATCAGTAATAGGAAAATTCTCTTTAACTAAACCTTTTAAGGCAGGTTGACGATGAGGCGGTGTCGGATAGTGTATCAAGGTTTCAATTCCTTGTGAAGCAAGATAAGCTTTTAACTGATTTCGTTTTTTGGTTCGTATAGTATATTGATGATATACATGCCGTCCATCGTTGTAAAATACAGGTAATTTAATAGCCGGATTTTTAAGATTCTGATGATACAGTTGTGCATGCATTATTCTTTTATGGTTTATTTTTTCTAAATGGTCTAATTTAATTTTTAAAAATGCAGCTTGCAAATCATCCAAACGACTGTTTATGCCTTTATATTGACTAACATATTTTTTTATTTGTCCGTAATTTTTCAGAGCAAAAATTAGTTTTGCTAATTCTTCTGAGTTGGTGCTAATAAGACCGGCATCTCCTAATGCTCCCAAGTTTTTGGTAGGGTAAAAACTAAATGCAGCTGCATCACCCAGATTACCGGTTTTACTACCCTTCCATAAGGCACCATGAGCTTGTGCGGCATCTTCTATTAATAATAATTGGTGAGTGTTGGCCAGTTTTATCAAATTATCCCAATCACTAACCAGTCCATATAAATGAACCGCTAATATGGCTTTGGTTTTAGAAGTAATTTTTTCAACTACCTTTAACGGATCCAGATTATAAGTATGTAATTTAGGATCTACTAAAACAGGTTTTAAGCCGGCATGTAAAATTCCTAAAATAGAGGCAATATAAGTATTGGCGGGAACAATAATTTCATCTCCGGTTTGGAGTTGACCTGACAATTTGTAAGCTTCAAAAATTAATCTGATAGCATCTAACCCGTTGCCGGTGCCTATTGCATATTCAGTATTACAAAAATGTGCAAAAGCTTTTTCAAATTCTGTTACGAATGGTCCTTGAATATAATGGCCGCTAAATAAAAATTGATCGATTTTATCTTTAAAATCGGTTTCATAATCGGTATTTATTTTTTTTAAGTCTAAAAATTTTATCATTGTAATACCGTTTTGAGCTTTTCAAAATTTTGTGTTTTTATATCAAATAATAATTGGTTGATAACTTTTGCTCCAAAACTCTCTTTCCAATAAACTAAATTTCCGTTTAAATTATTGTTATTTACAGCAGAAGTGCCAAAGCTTATATAAGCAAAATCTTTAAATTTTTGTACCAGTTCATAAATCAGAAATTCAATAGCATTCCGGCTTTCAGGGTTATTAAGCGCATGTGGATATTGAAAATGTACAGTTTTATTGATAAAATAAACTAAAACGCCAGCTAAAATTTGACCATTTCGTTTCACCGTAAATAATTTAATTTGGTCTGGAAATCGATGAGATAAAATTTGGATTTCTTCAAAAGAGTGAATAGGCAAAGTTTGATAGCGGTATTTCAAGTTTTCTTCAACGATTTGCCAGAATAAAGCCAAATCAGAAATTTTGTTATCTATCTGATAATCAAGTTTTAATAATTTTTTGTAATTTCTTTTACGATTTTGATTTGGCGCAATCCCATTACGTTGGTCAATAATAAAAAAAGGTTTAAGTTGTCTTATTTCACCATCGGCTTTATGATAAATATAATTTGAACTTTCATCCGTAATGGATTGAAATGCAAATGGTATAGAACGAATATGTAAGTTGTAAATATTTTTTTGGTATAAAAATTTTAAGCTTTGTGCAACAATCGCAATTTTTCTTTCTAATTTTATTTTTTTTTGAAAAATAAAATCACTATACGTTAAGCCTTGATGTGCCCAAACTTCATTATTCTTTAAGTGTGCCGGTAAAACGG
>WGBX01000083.1 GCA_015494075.1 Flavobacteriaceae bacterium | reverse complement strand
TTTTTTAGCAAAAAGATTTACAACATTTTAAAGTGTTTTTATATTTTTGCAGCAAATTATTCCAGCATCTATAAATGTTTCAATTATCTGACGTACATATTGAATTTCCTCCGGTACATTATGCCAATAGTGAAGGTTTACTTGCTTTTGGGGGTGATTTGTCAATAGAAAGACTGCTTATTGCATATCGACAAGGAATTTTTCCTTGGTATAATGAAAATGATCTCATTTTATGGTGGGCACCAGACCCGCGTATGGTATTATATCCATCATCAGTCAAAATTTCTAAAAGTATGCGTGCGCTCATCCGTAAAAATTTATATGAGATTACCGTTAACCAGGCTTTTGATGAAGTCATTGAAGCTTGTGCAAAGGTCAAACGTAAAGATCAAGAAGACACTTGGCTGCATCCTGACATGCAAAAAGCCTATAAAAAATTGCATAAAGCCGGACATGCTTTTTCAGTAGAAGTATGGAATAAACAAAAAGAATTAGTTGGTGGCTTATATGGTGTTAAATCAAATAATCAAGTTTGGTCAGGTGAAAGCATGTTTCATATAGAACCCAATACATCAAAATTAGCTTTTATTTATTTAGCACAATGGGCAGAAAAAGAAAAGGTTAAAATTATAGATTGCCAAATTTATACAGATCATTTGGCAAGTTTGGGAGCAATCGAAATAGAACGTGTCGATTTTATGAAGTATTTTGAATAAAAAAGCCGTATTAAATTAATACAGCTTAAAAATCTTGTAAATAATAAAAAAATTATTTTAAAACCGGACTTGCTTTTTTCCGATCCAGGTTAACTGCATCCGGGTCTATTACCTTTCCTTTAATTTTTAAAATAACTACGCCATTTGTAGCATTAGAATAAACTGTAATGGTTTTTCTAAACGGCCCTGCTCTGTGTGTGTTATATTTGACCACAATTTTATCAGATTTTCCGGGCATAATGGGTTGTGTCGGTTTGCTTGGCACTGTGCATCCGCAAGATGATTTAACTCTATTAATAATTAAAGGAGCATCTCCGGTATTTGTAAATTCAAATGTTTTGGTTCCATCACTATTTTTTTTGATAGTCCCATAATCAATAACAGTTTTTTTAAAAGCGATTTTTGCCTTTTTCTCTTGTGAAAAACCGGTAAATACCGTTAGTCCTAACAAAAGAATAATAATTTTTTTCATGTCGTGTTTTTTAATTTAAAAGTCAAATTTAGAATTTTTTTTAGTTCTGCAAAGAATTTGACAGTTGTTTTTTTATTTCATTTCCATAATTACAATTTCTATGCCAAAAAAATCATAAATAAACAAGCCTATTCATTAAATTAGCATATAAGCAGTAGAGTTAAATGAATAGGCGCTGAACTGTTTAAATAATAATTGTATTTTTGTACTCTGTTAATTTTAAGAAAAAAAATTGTAAAGAAATGAGTATTCCTACAAAATATGATCCCGCTAAAATTGAAGATAAATGGTATGACTATTGGCTAAAAAACGGCTATTTTCATTCAGAACCTGATGAAAGAGAGCCATATACTATTGTTATACCGCCGCCGAATGTAACCGGCGTACTTCATATGGGACATATGCTTAACAATACTTTACAAGATGTATTAATTAGACGGGCGCGTATGAAAGGAAAAAATGCCTGTTGGATACCCGGAACTGATCATGCTTCTATTGCAACAGAAGCAAAAGTTGTTGCAAAATTAAAAGAACAGGGTATAGAAAAGGATGATTTGACACGTGACGAATTTCTGAAACATGCCTGGGATTGGACTCACAAACATGGTGGTATTATACTAGAACAACTCAAAAAATTAGGCGCTTCATGTGATTGGGATCGCACAAAATTTACCCTTGATGAAGATATGTATGAAAGCGTCATTAAAGTCTTCGTCGAATTATACAATAAAGGAAAAATTTATCGTGGTTATCGTATGGTAAACTGGGACCCTGAGGCTAAAACTACTGTTTCAGATGAAGAGGTTAATTATACCGATGAAGAAAGTTATTTATATTATATAAACTATCCGATTGATGGCGAAGAAAACGCCTATATTCAAATAGCTACTACCAGACCCGAAACAATTTTTGGCGACACAGCCATAGCTGTAAGTCCGGAAAATAAAAAATATAAATCTTTTATTGGCAAAAAAGCCATTGTCCCTATTGCTAATCGGGCAATTCCCATTATTGCAGATGATGAAGTCGACCCTGAATTTGGAACAGGTGCATTAAAAATAACACCTGCACATGCGCCTATTGATAAAGAAATAGGTGAGCGTCATCAATTAGAGATCATTGATATTTTCAATGACGATGCCAGCCTAAATGAATATGGTTTGCATTATCAAGGAAAAGATCGCGATGTTGTTAAAAAAGAAATTGTTAAAGAACTGGCGGCAAAAGGTTTTTTGTCTAAAACGGAAAAACACACACACCGTGTCGGTCGTAGTGAACGTACCAATGCCGTAATAGAGCCGCGATTATCAAGACAATGGTTTTTAAAAATGAAAGAATTAGCACAACCTGCTATTGAAGCTGTTAATAAAGAAGCTGTTAAACTAATACCCAAAAAGTTTGAAAACACCTATTTTCATTGGATGAATAATGTGCGTGATTGGAATATATCAAGGCAGTTATGGTGGGGACATCGCATTCCGGCCTATTTTTATGGCGATGGAGAGAATGATTTTGTTGTTGCCGAAAACCTGGATAAAGCCTTAGAATTGGCACGTCAAAAAACCGGAAAACCCGACTTAAAAAAAGAAGATTTAAGGCAAGATGAAGATGCTTTAGACACTTGGTTTTCTTCTTGGCTTTGGCCCATGAGTGTTTTTGATGGAATTAGACATCCTGAAAATAAAGAATTTAAATATTATTACCCTACAAATGACTTGGTTACAGCCCCTGAAATTTTATTTTTTTGGGTTGCACGAATGATTATGGCCGGATATGAATTTGCAGGAGATAAGCCCTTTGAAAATGTCTATTTGACCGGTATTGTCAGAGATAAATTAGGTCGGAAAATGTCTAAATCATTAGGCAATTCGCCAGATCCCATCAAAATGATGGAAGAACATGGTGCAGATGCCGTACGTGTAGGAATGCTATTGACGTCACCTGCGGGTAACGACTTACCTTTTGATTTAGATTTAGTAATTCAAGGCCGAAATTTTGCCAATAAAATATGGAATGGCTTCCGCTTGGTAAAATCATGGACCGTTGACCCAGAAAAAACGCAACCTGCTTATGCGCAAACTGCCTTAAAATGGTATAAAAATCGTTTTAATAAAGTTTTGTCTGAAATTGAAGATGATTTCTCTAAATACCGGATATCTAATGCTTTAATGCGCATCTATAAATTAATTTGGGATGATTACAGCTCATGGTTTTTAGAAATGATAAAACCATCTTTCGGCGAAAAAATTGATCAAAAAACTTATATTGAAACTATCGCTATTTTAGAGAATAATATGAAAATTTTGCATCCTTTTATGCCTTTCATGACCGAAGAAATTTGGCAGTATCTTAAAAAGCGCCAACCAGAAGAAGCAATTATTATAGCACCTTATCCTTCTTTGCAAGATTTTGATGATGATTTTCTAAAACAAATGATACAGATCAAAGATATTATCTCCGGAATTAGAAAAATACGAAAAGAAAAAAATGTTCCTCAAAAAGAAGCTATAATTTTAGAGATATTAGAAAAAGAAAAAATATCAGAAGAACTTTTCCCTGTTATTGAAAAATTAGCACATACCAAATCAATAAACAAAATAAACCAAGCTAATGATCAAGCTATATCTTTCAGAGTTGGATTTAATGAATATTATGTACCCCTTGAAGGCTTGATAGATCCTGAAGAAGAAAAATTAAAATTGGAAGAAGAGCTCAAATACACCAAAGGCTTTTTAAAAAGTGTTCAGAAAAAACTCAGTAATGAACGTTTTGTAAATAATGCACCTGAAAAAGTAGTCGCTATGGAAAAGAAAAAGGAGGCTGATGCTTTGGCAAAAATTGCTTTATTAGAAAAACGCATAAAGGGTTTAGGTTAAAATCCATAAACTTATTACGTCATCAAAACCTATAAGATTATAAAAAATTCTTATAGGTTTTTTATTTTATATAACTTATTTGAAGGTAACATTATTAATCTCGCTAAGATTAAATCCTACATTTGTTTAAAAATATGAATCTTATGAAAAAAACAGCACTCTTGATTTTGACAATTGGGATACTAACAGCTTGTCAAAATAATCATAAAAAGAATACTCATACCGGCGATAAAACACACACAATGCTTCAAACTAACAAATGGATTTTGGATCAGAAAGCATCTTCAATTCAATGGACAGGTTATAAAACGACTGTAAAAACTCCCGTAAAAGGTGTTTTCAAAAGTTTTAAAATTGCTAATATGGCATCGGTAAATGATTTAAATTCAGCCATCAAACAAGCGCAAGTTGAAATTAATGCATTTTCTGTTTTTTCAAATAATGAAGATCGTGATAAAAAACTTGCAACTCAATTGTTTGGTCAAATGATACAATCACAAATTATTCTTGCAGAGGTTGTTAAAACCAATCCTAACAAACAAACTGCCTTAGTAAAAATTAAGATGAACAATCATGAAAAAGAAATTCCAATGCAATTAATAATTGATGAAGATAAAGGACAAGTAAACATAAGCGGGCAAATTGATTTGACTAAAGACTTTGACGCAGGTAAGGCATTGCAAATTTTTCATCAAGCTTGTTTTGATCAACATACAGGCACCGACGGTGTAAGTAAAACATGGCCTATTGTTGAGGTTATGGCTCAATTAGTATTTAAAAAAAAATAAGCATCCCTAAAAAAAGCGACTCATGTGAGTCGCTTTTTTAAGAAAGTTTAAAGAAGCTCTATCCGGTTTCGTTTTAACTGTATTTTTCCTTCTTTTTCTAATTGTTTGAGCAAACGAGAAACGACTACCCTTGAAGTTGACAAATCGTTGGCAATTTCTTGATGGGTAATATTAATGGTTTTGGTTTGTAATGCGTCTGAGGCCTTTTCCAAGTATTTTAAAATCCGTTCATCCATTTTCATAAAAGCAATGGTATCCATTGTTTGTAAAAACTCTTTCATACGACTACCGTAATTTCGGCAAACATAATACCGCCAACTCGGAAACTCTTTAGTCAGACTATCCATTAATTTAACAGGATACAATAATAGCTCGGCATCGGTCTCCATTATAAAATCAATTTCACTTATTTTTGAATCAGAACAAATAGAAAAGGTTGCCGTACAAGCTTCGGTTGGATTTAAATAAAACAAAATATGTTCTTCACCTTTATCATCAGTTCTGACAACTTTGGCCGTCCCCGATAAAACAATTGGCACTTCTTCAACCATATCTCCTCTTGAAATAATATGGGTTCCTTCTTCAAATTTTTGTATTCGACCGTTAGCAGCCAAATCATCTAGTAATTTATCCGAAAAAATATCTCCTAATATTTCTTCTAATTTTTCTCGTTTAGTCATAATTAATTATTCTATATTTCGTACCCTTTCTATTTCGGGCAAATATTTTTTTATAATTTGCTTTACTCCTATATTTAAAGTCAAATTGTTAATTCGGCAATTAAAACAATTTCCTTCAAACTGGATAACCACTTCTTTATCTGTAAAATCAATCAAAGAAATATCGCCCCCATCCTTTTGCAAAAAGGGGCGTATTTCTTCCAATGCTTGATTTAGTTTTGCTAACTTTTCTTTATTTTCCATCCTAAATTATTTCATTAGTATTAAATAAGCAAAAGTTATTTAACACTACAACCTGCTTGATTGGTAATTTTTATCTTTTCACTAGGCGGTAAAGTTTCGTTTCGTTTCACAGTTTCTTCAACCACGTTTTGAGTAATTTGCTCAAAAGCTTTTTGTGTAGGTGTATTTTCTTGCAAAGCTGCCGGACGTCCAACGTCGCCGGCTTCTCGTACACTTTGCACTAATGGTATTTCTCCTAAAAAAGCTACACCTAAATCTTTGGCTAAATATTTTCCACCATCTTTACCAAAGATATAGTATTTATTTTCCGGGCATTCTTCAGGCGTAAAGTAAGACATATTTTCAACAATACCTAAAACCGGTACGTTTATTGTTGGGTTTTTAAACATATCAACTGACTTTTTTACATCGGCAATAGCTACATTTTGCGGTGTAGTTACAACCACGGCACCCGTAACAGGCATTGTTTGCATAACAGATAATTGTATATCGCCTGTTCCCGGAGGTAAATCTATCAATAAAAAGTCTAAGTTACCCCACTCTGTATCAAAAACCATTTGGTTAATAGCCGAATTTGCCATACTACCTCGCCAGATAACAGCTTGATCTGGACGCGCAAAATAACCTATAGACATATTTTTTACGCCATGAGCCTCAATAGGAATAATCATCGTTTTATCACCTACTTTTGTTGCTCGAGGTCGTTCGCCGGAAGTGCCAAACATAATAGGAATAGAAGGTCCATAAACATCTGTATCCAAAATACCGACTTTAAAACCCATTTTGGCCAATGAAGTAGCCAAATTTGCAGTAACGGTAGATTTTCCGACACCACCTTTTCCGGATGCCACAGCAATAATATTCTTAATTTTTTTAAGTGGTTTTTCCTTTTCGCTTTCCGGAATCACAACTTTTACGTTAATTTTGGTATCAACATCTCCAAAATCTTTGGAAAGCGCTTCTAAAATATCGTCTTCGAGTTTCTTACGAATATGTACTGCCGGTGAATCTATAACGGCGTCAATTTCGATTTTTTTTCCAAAAATATCAGATTTGGCTTTAACCTCCTTGATTACACCGGATTCTACAACATTTGTGTTTTTCCCTTGTACATTAACTTGTTTAAGTAAGTCTAATATGGTTTCTTTATTCAGTTTTTTAC
>WGBX01000082.1 GCA_015494075.1 Flavobacteriaceae bacterium | reverse complement strand
CTCATGATGTTTTTACTTACATTACTGCTGTCAAAAAAATTGAAGATTGGCAATTGCAACCTGAGAATCCGAAAATGATTACGGATTATTTGCTGTTTTACAGTTCATTAGAGCATTTATATAACGATTTAAAAGCGCGTTTGAAAAAAAAACATGCAGCATATCAAGGTATGATCAATAGATATGTTGCTGAAAATATAGAAAGCTTAGCCGCAAATTTTAAAACTAAACAATTGGTTTTTGTTGGCTTTAATGCTTTATCAAAAACCGAAAAACAAATTATAAAATATTTAAACAATACACAAAAAGCCGATGTTTTTTGGGATGCCGACTTATATTATATGAAACCCCATTTTGAAGCCGGCAAATTTATAAAAAAGCATCAACGTGACTTCAAAGACTTTAAATGGTTATTTAATTGTTTTGACAAACCCAAAGATATTGAAATAATAGGTGTGTCAGGCAAAACGACTCAAACACAAGTGGTAGCTAATATTTTAAATCGGCATTTAAACCTAAATGAGAGTAAATTGGAAGAAACAGCAGTAATCTTAAATGAAGACGATTTATTATTGCCGCTTATTAATAGTTTACCGTCAAATATTCCGGCTATAAATATAACATTAGGGTTGGCTTTAAAGGACATGCCCATTATTCATTTTTTTGACTTGCTTATACAATTTTATGCTGAAAAAGAACGCTTTAATCGTTTTGATATTGATATAATTATCAAATTATTAAACCAAAAATATTTAACTCAAATATTATCAATAGAAGAACAAAATGAAAATAAAAAATTATTAGAAAAATTATCACAATATAAAACTGCATTAATCAGTCAAGAATTATGGATAACTACCTTACAAAATTCCAATTCTTTTTTAAACAAACTCTTAATTGAGGATTTTAGTTTGCCCAATCTTATCGATTTATTTTTAGACTTTATTTCCTTTTTAAGCCTTAAAAATTTGGAAAAAATGGATGGTTTGGCATTAGTTCATTTAGAAAAAATCTTAATATATTTAAAAGATTTTATATCCTCAACCGATGCTTTTCAAAGCATGCATACCTTCCAATATTTATTTAAAAGGTTACTTAGTCAAGAGCGTTTAGCATTTGAAGGTGAACCATTAGAAGGGCTGCAAATTATGGGAATTTTAGAAACGCGTTTGTTAGATTACAAAACCGTTATAATTACCTCTATGAATGAAGATATTATTCCCAAGGGAAAAACCGAAGCTTCAATTATTCCTTTTGAACTAAAAAAACATTTTGGATTGCCAATACATACCCATCAAAATGCTGTTATTGCCTATCATTTTTACCGATTACTACAACGAGCTCAAAAAATCAAGCTTATTTATAATAATGCAACGGATGGTCTTGGCACCGGCGAACCCAGCAGATTTATTACACAACTTGAAAATGAATTAAATCCTGATATTCATCGTATTACAAAAAAAACCATGGCATTAGGCACAGATATTCATACTGACGAACTTGAAAGTGTAAAAAAAACCGCATTTGCCATCTCTCAATTGGAAAAAATTGCAGAAAAAGGTTTTTCACCATCGGCTTTAACTACTTATATTCGCAATCCGTTGAGTTATTACAAAAAATACATCTTAAAACTTACTGAAAATCACACTATCACAGATAGTATTCCGGGCTATACAATGGGAACAATTATTCATAAGGTAATGGAAACTTTGTATAAACCAAAAATCGGTAACGTTTTAAGAAAAGAAGATTTTAAGACATTTTTTAAACAATATCCCGAACTGGCCTTAAAATATTTTATAGCAGAAAGCTTTGGTAAGGATGTTTCAATAAATAAAACTTTAATAACAGGCAAAAACTTAATTGTTTTTGAAATTATTAAAAGAAACATTAAAGATTTATTATTATTAGATAAAAAGTTAGTAGAAAAAGGCAACCGTATTGAAATAGTGGGCCTTGAAAAAACAATTAAAATCCCCCTACAATTAACGGACAGATTAGTTTATATACAAGGCTCAGTAGATCGTATTGATAGATTAAATGGGCAACTGCGTATTATAGATTATAAAACCGGCGGGCTGAAAGAGAATGAAATAAAAACCCCTAAAAAAGCAGAAGACTTATCAGTACTATTAACAGACGAAAAAAACACAAAATTATTCCAGCTCTTGACTTATGCTTGGCTTTACCACAAAAATACGTCCCTACAAACTAGTGATTTACCTTTTGTTGCAGGTATATTGTCAACACGTCGTATTGGCAAAGGTTTATTTAAAGCGCATATTTTAGAACAAGATACTATTGATTTGCAAATCTTAAAAGAATTTGAAGTACAACTTCGCATATTGCTTGAAGAAATTTTTAATTCTGATATTCCATTTATAGAAAAAGACGCCCCATTTTAAAGTGACATTAAACTGCTATCAATAACGTGAGGATGAGAAAATGTGTATAAAAACATAATGTTTTAAAAATAATTTAATCGAAATATACTTTTTTTATTTTGTTCAAAATCGTCTTTTTAAATTTTATATTGTACGGCGAATTGTTTACATAAAATTGCATTAACATTTGCTCAGAGGTTTTAAACTTGTTTAAAAGCGTTTCCGGCAACTCAAATTGTAGATAAATGGTTTTTATAGGATATGATTCTATATAATCTTCTGTTTTTATGATGTCCTGATCTTTATGTTCTTCTTTATCACTAATTTCTTTACTGACTTTACTTTGACTTTGATGATGCACAAGCTGTTTATTAACTATAGACATATTGATTGCTTTTATTTTAAAAACCGCCTCACCTGTTTTAATATAGAGTGTATCAACCAGTTTTTTTGACGGATCAATATTAAGAGAAAAATTTAATAATGCCACATTTCTTTTAGTACCTTTAATAGATTTGAATTGAATATGCACCGGAATATGCCAAGATTTTTTTAAAATTGAAATAGCTTTTCCATCAAAGTTATACAAAGCCAAACGTTCATTTTTAATTTCGTCATTGGTAATATATACTTTATTAAATATTGAAGATGAACAGGCTGAAAGCCATAAAATAATAGGTAAAAAAAGTAATTTCCTAGACATAATATTTCGATTTTTAAGAATTAAGCAAAAACCGTTCCTGACAAATATTATTAAATTTTTACTTCCGTTAATATATTAAAAAAACTGCTCAAACCTAAGTTCAAGCAGTTTTACATTTAAGATAATTAACCAAAATTACGCTATGTTAAAAATTTAAATAGTGACTTTTTTCTTGTGTTTAAGTTTTTGAATCAAATGGTTAAATTTTTCTTTTGCGACATCAACCAAATAGTAGACTACGGGTACAAGATAAACTGTTAACATCAAGGAAGATAATAAACCTCCGATAATAACCCATGCCAAACCGTTTTTCCATTCACTGGCAGTACCTTTGGCAGTAGCAATAGGAATCATACCGATAACCATTGCAAAGGTTGTCATTAAAATAGGCCGCATTCTTTCTTTACCCGCTTCAATCAAAGCTTCACGGGTTGATAAGCCTTTTGCTTTTAATTGGTTGGTAAAGTCGACAATTAAAATGGAGTTTTTAACAACTAGTCCCATTAACATAATCAAACCTAACAAACTAAACAAACTTAAACTACTTAATGACAAGTTTAGAGCTAATAATGCACCTATAACCGCTGATGGAATAGCAAACATAACAACCAATGGATAAATGAAACTATCATAAAGGGCAACAAGAATTAAATAAATCAAAATAAATGAAATTATTAAAACATTAGCCATTGCACCAAAACTGTCAATTTGTTTTTTGATATCGCTACCCCAATTCATTTCAATACCTTTAGGTAGTGGATGTGTTTTGATGTAAGCTTTAAAATCATCAGCAACAGATCCTGAAGGTCTTCCCAAAGCATCAGCCGTAATGGTAATTGAGGGCAACCGGTTCATTCTTTCTAACATTGAAGGTGATTTGTCTTGGGTTACTTTGGCAAACTGATTAACTTGTATAGGCATACCTTTTGGATTTATTATAGTTAAGTTTGCTACATCATCATAATTTTGACGATCAAATTTATCCAACCATACTCTTACAGGATATTCTGTACCTTTCTCTGTTAAAGTAGCATCATCATTACCGGTAAATGCTGTTCTCAAATTTAAGCCTACATAAGCATTATTTAGGCCCAAACGTTGTAGTTTATCTGAGTCAGGCTCAACCTTCAACTCCGGTGTTCCTTCAGTTACTGATAATTGCACATTATCAGCACCCGGTATTTTTTGTATAACCTTTTTTAAACTATCGGCAGTTTTCTTGACCTTATCCAAATCACTACCGCTCAAAGTAATTTCAATTGGCGATGAACGTGCCACCAACCCTAGTGCTGTCATAGAAAATTTAACACCCGGAAATTGTTTTTTTAGAGACTCTCGTATGTCAATCATGAATTTTTCAGTAGACTCTCCATTTCTTTTTTCTTTGGGAACCAATTGAACTGTAAATTCCGTTTTATAAGGCAAGCCAACTCCCGAGCTACCAATACTGGTAGAAGGGCCACCGATATTACTAAATACACTTTCAACTTCTTTTTGTTGAAGTAAAAAACTTTCAACTTTTGCGGATTCAATATTATTTTGCTTTAGTGGTGTATATTTATCATATTCTAAAAACAAACTGAATTTTCCTTGGTCACCGGTTGCTATCAATTCGTTTCCAATAATGTTTTGCTTCATTAACACACCTGTTAATATAATAAGGACAACTACAATAAAACCAAAAATAGCTTTATGATCCAATACCCAATTTAATTGTTTGACATAAGCATTAATAAAGGCATTCAATTGTTTCTCAAACCATAATAAGAATTTGTTGAAAAAATTGGTCGGTTTTACATCACCGGCTTTACCGATACGTGATGCCAACCATGGTGTTAGCGTAAATCCTACTAACAAACTTGTCAATGTAGATGTGATAACAACAACGGAAAATTCTTTTAACATATCGGCTACAAATACTTGCAAAAATAAAATAGGCACAAAAACCACCACATCAACCATGGTAATGGCAATAGCAGAAAAACCAATTTCCATTCGTCCCTCATATGCTGCTTTTCTTCTCTCTTTACCCATATCCAAATGCCTTTGGATATTTTCTAAAACAACCGTTGCATCATCGACCAAAATACCTATGATTAATGACATTGCTAACAAAGTCATTAAGTTAAGTGTGTAGCCAAGTATCCACATCACGGCAAAAGCTGTTACCAATGAGGTAGGAATAGCCACTAAAACGATTATCGCATTTCTGAAACTACGTAAGAACAATAACATTACCAGTGACACTAAAATTACGGCTAAGATCAAATCATCTACCACCGAATTAACTGCTGCAATTGTATTATCGGTAGAGTCATCAGCAATAATAAATTTTATACCGGTATCTTGGTTTTTTTTCTCAATTTCTTTTAATTTTTGTCTTACTAATTTAGAAACATCTACGGCATTGGCATCACCTTGTTTTTTCAAAACTAAACCAAGGTCTTCCTCACCATTGTACCGGCTTACTGAAGATATTTCTTTAATACCATCTACTACAGTTGCCACATCTTTTACATAAATCGGACTTCCGGGAGCTCGCATGGCAACTTGTACATTTTCTATATCTTCCAGTTTATGAAACTTGCCTAACAAACGAACAGAATTTTCAACTTTATCTGTTTTTATTTTTCCTGCAGGCACATCTTTACCGGCACGTAAAAGTGCTTCTGTAACTTGACTTAAAGATACTTTATTAAGTTTGAGTTTGTCGGGATCGACTTTGACTTGAAATTCCCGTTGTTCACCACCTAATATATCAATTTCTGCAACACCTTTAAGCTGTTTGATTTGTGGTAAAATATCATCAACTATTTTTTGATAAAACTCAGTTGCCGGCAAATTGCTTGTCGCACTAATTGACATTATAGGCAAATCACTTGGTGATACTTTACTCATAGTCGGACTGAGAATTTCGTCCGGTAAATCATTTCGAATATTATCAATGTATCTTTGCGCATCTTGCATTGCAAAATCTACATCTGTTCCATATTTTAAATTAGCAATAACAATAGATGCATTGGGTAATGATTTAGATTGAATATAATCAATACCTTCCAAATTTGACAAAGCATCTTCTATTTTCTTAGAAACAGATGTTTCCACTTCTTCAGGCTCTGCACCGGGATAAGCGGTGGTAATAACAATGACCGGTTGGTTAAAATCGGGTAAGAGCTCGTAGCTCAAATTTTTAAACCCGATGTAGCCCAACAAAATAAAAACACTGAACAATACAATGATTAGAGAAGGTCTGTTAATGGATATTTTCGTTAAATTCATAATCTTATTTTTCTTTGGTTGTAACATTAGCGCCATCAAATAGATTGATAAAACCTGAAGTTACAATAACTTCTCCGGGTTTTAAACCATCTTTTACTATGACATTATTTCCTATATGTTTGGCAATTACAATACTTTTTAAATAGGCTTTTCCATTTTCAATAACATAAACTTTGGGGTTTTGTTCTGATCCCATAACGGCTGTTGCCGGAATAATGATTACATTTTCGCCAAAATCTTTTTGAATGGAAATGTTTCCAAACATTCCGGATTTAATGCTTTTATCTTTCGTATTTTTAACATCAAATTTGACAGGATAATCATTTGAAGGATTAGCTTTACTAGCTATCATTGCTAATTTTCCGGTTGTTTTTTGCCCCGGTAAGGCATCGATTTGAATAGGATAACTTTTATTATAATCGAACAAATCCAAATCTTCTTCGGAAACGTTAATAACAAACTGCAACTGGGCTATATCTGTCAATTCAAGTAAAGGCATTCCGGGTGCCGCATAAGAACCTAGTTCTGTAAATTTATGTGAGATATGACCTGAAAAAGGTGCTCTTATATTGGTTTTGGCAATTTGCTCAATAACACTTTGTCTTTCTTCAATTGCACCTTTCAATCCCAATTCGGCTTTTTCTAATTTAACAGCTTGAACAGCATCTGCTTTTACTAGTGCAGTATAGCGTTTAACATCATCTTGGAAGCCTTTAATTTTAATGTCTAATGCTCTCTTTTTAGACTCTAATAAAGTAGGGTCAATTTTAATTAATAATTGACCTTTTCGCACATAATCTCCTTCATCAACTCTAATGCTGATAATTTTTCCCGGTACTTCGGCATTTATTTTACCATCTTTCTCTGATGCGAAATTACCGGTATAATTTCTATCAATTACCAAGGCTTGAGTTTTAACAGGCATACTATGCACCAAAATCGGTTGATTAGGGTCATAATGATAGACGCGTTGTTCAGCAATCTCTTTATTTTCGCTTAGTTTTACTATAATAACAACTACTAATGCTATTAAGATTAATATGTTTATAATATTTTTCTTCATTTTTTTTTATTTTAAATTTCCGGTTAATTTTTTAAGTTCTAAATCAGCTTTAGCAAAGTCTATCTCTGCTTGTAAATAATCTTGTTGTGCTTGTCTCAAACTATTGTCGGCCATTATAACATCTGTTAAACTTGCCAACCCTTGTTTTTGTTCTATAATACTTTGGTCATATATTTTTTGTGCCAAGGCAACTTGTGCTTTGGTTGCTACTAAGTTTTTTTTACTAACCAGTTTTTTTAAACGGGCATTTTTAATTGACATTGATTTTTGTTCTGCGACTAACTCTAATTGTAATTCACTGTTTTTTAATTCATATTTTTTTTGATTAATCTTACGTGTAGTTGTGGTACCATTAAACAGAGGTATGCTTAATTTGGCTCCGACAAAACTCACGTTATAAAAATCGAGAAAATCATGTGGCTTTTCATCATATCCATAACCTATAGTACCATAAGATCCCAGAAAACTCAATGAAGGTAACCGTGAATGCTTTAAAGTACTTATTTCACTTTGTATTAATTTTGTTTTGGTTTTTGCCATTTTATAATCCAAAGTTTTAGTGGTTTCATAAGAATATTGATCAGTCATTATGTTAATGTCATCAGCAACATCTATTTGTGTATCAAGTGGCATTCCCATATAAAATTTAAGACCATCAAGTATTTGCGTATAACTGGCTTCAATCTGGTCCGATTGAGTTTCTAACTGTTGTAATTGCAATCGAATTTTGTCCACATCAGATGTTTTTGCTAATCCATGTTGATGCAATAACTTTAAATTATCCAATAATTTTTTGGTATTAGTAATATTGCCTTGTATAAAACTGAGTTGAGCCTTTACAATTTGGGCATTATAATATAAGTTTGAAACATCATATAAAATCTGTTCTTTATTTTTTTTGTGTTTTAACTGACTTAAATCCTTGGCAATTTTGGTTGTTTTAATGTTTCCGTACAATTCCGGATTATAGACAGGCAGTACTACCTGAATATTGGCATTTATGTTATGAGGAACGCCAAATTGTGCAGCTTTAAACTCCCATTCCGGAGCCAATGGATTAAATGCCTGTGCGGGCATTAATTGCGTGGGCAAGTCAAAGTAATATTTATAATCGCCATTGGCCGTAACCTTTGGGATCAAATTACTTTTAACCTCTTTGTTCTTTTCCGAAGCTATTTTAACTTCGTTTTCACTAATCTTCAAGTTTTTGTTTTGCTCACGTGTCTTGTCCAACACTTGTGTCAAGCTTAAAACTTCCTGTGCTTGCATTAATTGCAAACCTGACAGGAAGAATATGCTCAGCAAAATTGATGTTCTTAATGTTTGATACATATTTATTCTATTTAGTATGGTTTTAAATGTTAGTTAGTATTCACTCGCAAAAATACATAAAAGTTTTAAACATACAACCCTATGTTTATTTTTTTTACTTATTTTAAGATAATTTTAAGAATTGTGTCACGTAATCGCTGACTATGTTCCGGCAAATTGAATCCGTAATCAGACATTTGCCACCGTTTAATACATAAGCGTAAACTGCCCATAATCAATGTAGCAAGTGAAGCTGCGTCCAAATCCTTTTGAATTTGTTTACTGGCTTTTCCTTTTTTTACGAGTTCAGTAATCATTTCAAAACTTCCATTAAGTATCCGGTTACTTTTTTCTCTAAAAACCGGATCATTTCTGAAAATCTCTTCCGAAAAAATAACAGATATTAAAGACGGGTATTCTAAAAATATTTGTGTAAAATTATCAAAAAGTTTAGTGATGACCACTTCAATATCTTGGTTTTCCATCAAATCTTGTTGAATAATTTGATTATTATTAACAATAAAAAAATCAAGAATAGCAAGTAATATATCAGTTTTACTATTAAAATGTCTATAAATAGCCGGTTCTGAAATACCCACTTTCTTAGAAATATTTTTAATAGTTAAAGATTGTATACCGCCTTGGTCGATAATAGCTAAGGATGCTTCTATAATTTCTAACTGTCTTTTAGATAAATTCATATCAATCAAATTATGCAGCAAAGTTAGTGATTATTAACTACATTTCCGAAATTTTTTTAATTTTTTATTTTCTAAGACCATAAATATGGTGTGTAATAACCAAATATGG
>WGBX01000081.1 GCA_015494075.1 Flavobacteriaceae bacterium | reverse complement strand
GTTCGTTACTATGATAACATTTTTCAATAATCATTTTTTGTTCTTTTTTGAGTTTTCCAAAATCATTTTCTAAAAGCATACTTAATCCCCCTTTAATTCCCGATAGAGGAGTTCTTAATTGGTGAGTAACTATATTGATAAATTCATATTTAATTTTTTCAATAAATTTTTCTCTGGAAATATCTCTAATGATTTTTATAGCACCGTTTGATCCGCTCGTATTTTTTATTTTAATTGTAAAAATTTTTAAAGACGGCTCATTGTCTTCCCCGATTAATGTTTGTTCTTTTTTATTATTTTTAAGAATTTTTTTTAAACGAGGACTTATTTTTTGATTAAAATTATTCAAGTTTAAAAGTTTTTCCGCTTCTTTGTTTATTAGTTCTATATTTTTTTTATGATTAATATAAATTATTCCATCATTTAAATTGTCAATAATTGTTTTGATTTTATTTTTTTCATTTAAATTTTCCAGTTCCTTTTTTTTGAGTGATTCCGCAATTATACCGGCAAAAATCCCCACAACATAAAAACTGATAATAACAGCGCTTAAATTTGTGATAATTGCCGAGAAATTATGAGCGAGTAAATTTTCAAAAGGCAAATTATATCTGGAAAAATAAGGTAAAATATTTAAAAATTGAAGTATAATTAAACCGCCATACAAAAAAGCGGCAATGGTACAGATTATTAAAACTCCAAAAAATTGATAAAAAAAAGCGGATGCTATTATGTTGAAGAAAAAATAAATAAAAGAAATACTGATTATTCCGCCGGCATATAAAATTATAACAACGTAAAAAATTTGATCTATAATTAATTGTAAAAAGGTGATAATTTTGATACCCGTATTTGAAATATGTTTGGAATAATTAAAGAAAAACCAATATAAAATATTTATTACATAAACAGAAAAAACTAACAAAACCATTATTTTGGTGGGAAAATTTACATTGGGAGCGCCGGTTATTTTGGATATTAAACCGACTAAGAAAAGACCGGTCGCATAAACCCATCGACCTTTAATAAGTATTTTGTTCATTGTTATTAATCTGTTCTTTTTATAGTTTGATAACGACATATATTTTATTATATTATAATTTTCAAAAAGCGTAAATAAAATTAAAACATTTGACGAAAATTATTAAAGTGTTATTATAAGTGTATAATTAACACTATTATTATGAAAATTCAAAACACAAAACAAAAAAACAATTTAATTATCGGTCCCGCAGTGGCGGTGGACACTTTAATTTTTACGATTCGTAATAATGATTTGATGATTTTGCTTATTAAAATTAAAGACGGTCCTTATAAAAACAAATGGGCGTTGCCGGGCGGTTTGGTGCAAATTGACGAAACACTTGATATGGCGGCGAAAAGAGTTTTAAGAAAAAAAGCCGGAGTGAAAGGAGTTTATTTGGAGCAATTATATACATTTGGCGATCTCAACAGGGATAAAAGAGGACGAATTATATCAGTGGCTTATTTTGCTCTACTTAACAGCGATAAATTAAAATTAAAAACTTTGGAGGATTTTTACTCTGATATAGCTTGGAAAAATATAAATTCTTTACCGCCCCTAGCTTTTGATCACAAAAAAATAATAAATTACGGACTGGAAAGATTAAAACGAAAAATGGAATATACTAATGTGGTATATGGTTTTTTGCCCCAAGAATTTACCTTAACGGAAATGCAGAAAGTTTATGAAACAGTTTGGAATAAAAAATTGGATAAAAGAAATTTTCGCAAACAAGTTCAAAAATTGGGAATTATTGAGCCAACCGGCAAAACACGACACAGCGAACGCAACCGCCCTGCCAAACTTTATCGGTTTAAGGATAGAAAGTTGATATTTACGAAATAAATAAAAATATTGGATATTAAAAAATTTTAAAACCCGAGTTTCTTTGTTTGATTATTGATAATTATCGGCAGAAAATAAAAAACCGCGACCCTTATCAAATGATTTTATTAAACGAGGAGTATAATAAAAAATTATTTTCACTATCACACATGGTTGTATGGTAGTGTTTTTTAATCCATAAAAAATAAAAAAAGCCACGGCTGTTAGAGATAAACCGTGGCGAAATAATTTCAATATTTTAAGATTTTAAAAAATATCTGATAAGACAGTTTCTGTCAGTAATTCTCTCATAATCCCATCAAGAAATGCCATGTCTATACCGATTGACACTTCTACCTTAAACAAATCATCTTCCGTCGGATCAGATAACTCTTTAGGACTTTTCGGCATCGGTTCTATCTTAATGCCGAATTTTTCCGCCCGAAGTAACGCTTTGTATGCTGCTTCATAGCGGTTTTTGATATCCGACTCATCTATCCCGGCGTAAATAATTTCAGCCAAGGAACTGTCAGTAAATATCCTGCGAAGCTCGTCTCCGTTAAGCATCTTTTTAGCATCATTCTTTCTCATCGTTCTTTTCTCCTCTGTTATAGATATTTAATAGTCCGACAACGATCGCCGAACATATTGCAGTTCAACCTTCATTTCATCAATATCTGTGCAAACTCCCTCCAAAATAATCGGGATATTCGGCGGGAGATTATGCAGTTGTTCAACCAACCAATACTGGTCGGTTTTGTGTATCGGAGCGTGATAATCATTATCGCTTACTCCGGACAAGTGCACCCCGACCAAACGGTTGGAAAACTCGGTGATAATTTCACCGATTCCGTTTACGGGTAGATCATTGACCGCCCAATGATTGACATCCAAAACAAAACCGAATTCCGGATGCGCATCAAAAAATGTTCTCAACTCTTTCGGATAGCGAAAACTGTTTTTTCGGTGGTCCATATTTTCTATGACCAAGGAAAGACATGCTAATCCATTGACAATTCTCCAGTCGCCCACCAAGTCCGGATGGATTAGAAAATAGTCAACCGGAGAAAATATTAAGCAACTCGCCATAATTCTATGAATTGCCAAATATCCTTCGCCATAACTGTCAAGGTAAACATTGCAAGGCA
Organism: Flavobacteriaceae bacterium; assembly: GCA_015494075.1. Lineage (GTDB taxonomy): Bacteria > Bacteroidota > Bacteroidia > Flavobacteriales > Flavobacteriaceae > WGBX01. The sequence goes on along the minus strand of WGBX01000081.1, from coordinate 1,835 downwards.
TATGTACCGAAAAATGTTTAAACCCGGCACTTTTCAGCGCTTTCAAAAAATCACCATTTTCTATTTTCTCGGTATGCTCGGGATGATGATGGCAATTTACCTCAATTGCCTCACATCCCAAATCTTTACAAATTTCAACAATCTTCGCCGAAACAGGATCAACTGTTTCATATAATACTCCCGTCGAAAAACCGATTGGATTTCTCATTTTTCCTCCTTATTTTTTCGCACAATGGTTAATGGCGCTTGGTTGCCAGAGAATAGTGCTTTAAGCAACCATTGATCTTCCTCTTTAAATTGCCATAAATTTCTGGCGATAATTTCCGGGGCGACATAATGAACGATGCGCCTTGCCGTAGTATATGTGCCGGTGTATCCTTCATTCAAATATAGAGTGCGGAAATGATCTCGCAATAAATCCAGGTGCGAAATTATTTTTTCCGGTTCAGCACGACAAAGCGCTATAAAAACCATTGGTGCATAGCTGTAATAAAACAACTCTTTAACGCCAATTAACTTTCGTAATGTATGCACTGCACCATGTGCCGGAGTCAGTTCGGCAACAATGTTTAGAACAAGAGCAAAAAACTCTTGCCGTTCTTCGGAAGCCCTTTTATAGTTATTTCTTTTGGAATTGTATGGGTCCCATTCTGGCAGGTAGAATAGTTTGCCTTGCTTCACCCAACTATTTATTACAGGCAAAATATTCAAACAACCAATTCTTTCTGCTAAATATAACAAATTTCTAGCGACGTATCCTTTTATTTCAGGATAGCGCTGTAAATTTAACACAATCCCATTCTGAAAACGCTTTTGAGCTTCACCTGATAAAGTGTCGTAGATATCGCTCAGATCGGAAATTATGTCGTCATTTTTCCCGATAAGATAATGTAGTGGATGAAAAGCCTCCACTTTTCCGTTGCGTAGGTCATTGATTCCTTTGCAGAGCCATTCTGCAAACTTTTCTGCTGAAAAATTTTCTGTTTTTTTGAACATATTCTTTTTTCATTCTTTATTCCTCCTTAAAAAAATATTTTTCCCTGCCAAAGCGGGTTTCTATATAACAACCTCCCCATGAGGTTGTTTTTTCAACGAACATTTCCGAAAGAAATTTCACAATTAAAAATCTTTCTTTCGGATATTGTATTGTAGTAACAGAAAAAGAAGAAGTCAAGAGGTGTGTATTAATTTGTTTAAGATGGCGTTGAAAGCATTATTGATAAATCTTTGAAAATGCGCCGTAATTTATATAAAATATTATTTTGGTAAATTGATGACCGATTATTTTATTTGACAAAATATTTAAATAGTGTATACTGAAAGTAATTAAAAATAATTACTTTCAGTATACAAATGGCGAATTCCATAGAAACATTATTAAAAAGCAAGCAAACCGTTTTTAATATGACGGATTTGGCTTTTTTGTGGCAAATAAGAAACAGAGATACTTTAAAATCAAAGATATATTATTTAATCAAAAAGAAAAAGCTTATTAGAATTCATCAAGGCATTTTTGTTTTGGATAATAATTACAATAAGTTTGAATTGGCCGGAAAGTTAAAAAATCCTTCTTATATCAGCTTAGAAACGATCTTGGCAAAAGAAAACATAATTTTTCAGTATAGCAGTAATATTTCTTCGGTTAGCAATTTGAGTCGCCATTATAATATAGATAACATTAAATACACATATCGAAAAATAAAAGATTCAATTTTACTTAATCAGACCGGAATTATTTATAAAAACAATTATGCCATTGCCGATAAAGAAAGAGCATTTTTAGATATGCTTTATTTAAACAGTGATTATTCTGTCTCTTATACACATCTGACGCT
>WGBX01000080.1 GCA_015494075.1 Flavobacteriaceae bacterium | reverse complement strand
GCTTTTTTATCCCCAAAAAAAGATATATTTTCCTAATAATTTCATCGTATTTATAAATTTTATTACATTTGCCTCATCTATGTTGGGAATAAGCCGAAAAACCAACACAAAAAGGAGTAGGCATTAAAATCAAAAGTTTATTATTATGAAAAAATTATTACTTTTAAGTATTTTAGCTTTAGTTTCTTTGAATTTAACTGCACAAGAAAGTCATTTTGGTGCAAAGCTTTCGGGAAGTTTCACAACTTTAACAGCATCGGGCGATGATGCGTCTGATTGGAACGACCATACAACGGGTAAGTATAACCTTGAATTTGGTTTAGTTGGTGAATTTATACTATCTAACCAACTGTCAATAGCGCCTGAAATTAATTATGCCGGAGGGGTGATGTCTATGAATATGGCGAATTAGAATTGACCGTATCTACTTCATATATACAAGTGCCCGTAATGGTTAAATATTAATAATAACTTTAATTTTAATTTTGGGCCGCAAGTGGGATTTTTACTTTCAGCTGACGGTGAAACCGAGTTAACAATAGACGGCACTTCCTCAACCATTTCTGAAGATATTAAAGATAATTTCAATTCAACTGAATTTGGCTTAAATATTGGTGCAGGCTATAAGTTTGAAAACGGAATGTTTTTGGATTTTAGATATTATGCCGGCCTCAGTGACTTATTAAAAGATAGTACTGATGGTAATTTAAAAAGCAAAGGTTTAAAATTAGGAATAGGTTACTTCTTTAAGTAAACATAAAAATAACAATGATTTTTTTTTACCGCCCTTATGGGCGGTTTTTTTATTGTACCCAGTTAGGAATTTCGTGCCAATTGATATTAAACACCCAAGTCATATAGAAATAAGAAACTAAAGTCAAAACAATAATACCGATGACATTCAGCCAAAATCCTGTTTCCATCATATCTGATATAGTCAATCTGTTACTACCAAAAACAATGGCATTGGGCGGTGTGGCAACAGGTAACATAAAAGCAAAAGATGCTGCAATAGTAGCCGGAATCATCAACAACAAAGGGTTTATTTTAACAGCTACCGCTAAAGCGGCCAAAATAGGCAAAAAGGTCTCTACTGTAGCTGTATTTGAAGTTAATTCTGTTAAAAATGTGATTGTTGTTATAATTATAAGTAACAATACAATTGGTGGTAAGTTTTGTAAGGCTGTTAAGTTTTGCCCAATAAAAGTTGATAAGCCTGATACTTTAAAACCACTTGCTAAGGCAAATCCACCTCCAAATAATAAAATAATATGCCACGGAATACGATGTGCTGTTGACCAATCCATTAAAAAATTGGCTTTCTTTTTATTTTTTGCCGGTATTAAAAATAGCAATATCGCCATAAAAATAGCCACATTACCATCTGTTATCCAATGACTATGTGAAAATAAAGAGGACCATCCGGGGATTTTAAGACCTCCTATATTAATTGGATTTCTAAAAAGCCATAACAAAGCTAATATTGTAAATAAGCATAATACCCATTTCTCTTCATATGACATTGCTCCTAATTCTTTATACTCTTTATAAATAACCTCTTTCCCTGTTGATAATTGCAAGTTATTATTTCTAAAAAATAGTATGTAAAAATAAACATAAATTACCAAGAGTAAAATTAATGCCAACGGAAAAGCAAAAATAAACCATTGCGCAAAAGAAATATCCGGTGCATTCGGAAAGTATATTTTATATATTCTAATAAAGGATAAGTTTGGCGGTGTCCCAATAAGAGTTGCAATGCCACCGATAGATGCAGCATAAGCTATTCCTAATAGTAGAGCTTTTTCAATATTTTTTAGTGCCTTTGTCATTTTAATCTCTTCCATTTTAGCAATAATTGACAATAATATAGGAACCATCATCATTGTAGTGGCTGTATTAGAAACCCACATAGATAATAAAACTGTAGTAAGCATAAAGCCTAACAATAAACGTGCAGGGCTCAAACCAATTAGCAATAGGAGTTTTAGAGCTATGCGCCTGTGTAATGCCCACTTTTCCATAGCTAATGCCATTAAAAAACCTCCTATAAATAAAAAAATAATATGATTAAAATAAGTAGAAGCGACTGCTTTACCACTCATAATACCTAATAATGGATATAATGCTACCGGCAAAAGGGCTGTAACAGCCAAAGGAACTATTTCTGTCATCCACCAAACAGCCATTAATATAGCCAAAGCAGCCATATAGGCAATTTGTGGCTTTTGTGGTGACAAGCTTTCCGGAAACACAAGTAAAAAAATAAATATAACTATAGAAAAGGCAAATAACAGCCATTTTATTTTTGAAATACCAGCCATTGTGCAGATTTTTTTATAAAGTTAATAACTTTTTTATAAAAACCTGCGATTTTAAATAATTAAAAAGCCCTGATCAAAATCAGGGCTAATAAATTCAGTTTATTTTTTCTTTTGTTTGGTTTCCACACTTATTTTATCACCGGGTTTTAAGCGTTTGCTCACCAAATTATATGGGCCGATAATTATATCCTCACCCTCTTTTAAGCCCTTTTTAATTTCAATATTTTGATCATCTTGTATGCCTGTTTCCACAACTTTAATTTTAGCTTTACCATGATCATTTACAAAAACCACTTCAAATTGTTTATCAAAATCGGTTTTTGGACGTATTTTTTTAGAGCCGGCAGCTGTGGTATCCGTGCGGACAGTTACCGCACTAATAGGTACAGCTAAAACAGCCTTTTTAACATTACTGATGACATCTACAGAAGCCGTCATTCCGGGCCGGAAAGGCGAAGTGTTTTTAGGTTTGTTTTTGAGCAAATCTTTATATGAATCTTCTAAAATTCTGATTTTTACTTTAAAATTGGTAATCTGATCGCCACTACCCGAAGTGTTATCAGCCGAATTGGCAATTTCTGTTATCACGCCTTTAAAGCGTTTTTTTAAATAAGCATCAACATCTATATCAGCTGAGTCACCTACTTTTATTTTCACGATATCATTTTCATTGATATCTACAACAGCTTCCATATTATTCAAATTTGCCAGACGCATAATTTCTGTTCCTGTCATTTGTTTGGTCCCCACAACACGTTCTCCCATTTCTACATTCAGTTTAGAAACCGTACCACTAATAGGGGCATAAATCGTTGTGCGAGACAAATTATCTTTGGCTTCATTAAGATTTGCTAAAGCCGAATTAACTGAAAAACGGGCTGCATTCTTAGTAGCTAATGCCACTTTAAAATTTGTTTGAGCTTTATCAAAATCTGCTTTTGAAATAATACCCTTAGCAAATAATTGTTTATTTCTATTAAAATCTTGCTCGGCACTTATCAATTTGGCCGATGCTTGTTCTAAATTTGCCCGGGCATTGTCAACTGCTGCTTTTGCTCTTTTTAAACCCGACTGGTATAAATCAGGGTTGATTTTGACTAACAAATCGCCTTTTTTTATTTGTTGTCCTTCTTTAACAGGCAAAGCAATGATTTCGCCGGATACGTCAGATGATATTTTAACTTCTTTTTCAGGTTGAATTTTACCAGATCCGGTGACTGTTTCTATAATATCTTTACGGCTAACTTTTTGGGTGATAACCTTTTTGCCGGCTTCCTTTTTGCCAAAAACGCCGGTAGCAGCTGCAACACTTAAAGCAACAATTAAAAGTATGCCGCCTATAATAATGTATTTTAATTTCATAATGAGAGTATTTTTATTGATTGATGGTGTATTCTAAAATTTTTGATTTTAAAAAATATTGATATTTAGCATTGATAAACTGAGCTTCTGCTCCCGTATATTTTGTTTTGATATTATTCAAATCAAAAATATTTAACAAGCCTACTTTAAATTTTTCAACTGCATAATCATAGGATTTTCGTTGTGCTTTTAAGTTGGATTGAGCTGCAGTCATACTTTGAAAAGCTGCCAGCAAATCTTTGTGCATTTTATAAATGTCGCTACGTAATTTTTTCTCAGTAGTTAAGGCAGCAATACTGATTTGATCATATGCCAACCGTGCTTTTTTGACTTGTGTACGGATATTTAGTCCATTTAATATGGGAATATTTAAACTCAAACCATAACTTGTTCCTTGATTATTTTTTATTTGATCCCAAAATGGATCTGCCGGTAAAGCAATACCGCCAAAACCAATTTGATCTCTATCTGAATAACGACTATTTAAGTTAGCAAAAACAGACAAACTGGGCAAATATCCTGATTGGGCTAATTTTATCTGATATTGTCCAAGGGTTTCTTGTGTTTTACTTTGCTTCAATTTTTTATTGTTTTCTCGTGCTTGTAAAAACAAATTTTCGGGTATTGCTTGCAACAAGTTTTGATCAATATTTAAGTCTGAAAGTTGTTCATCTATTTCAAAATGTTTAAAATCATTGAGTTCTAATAATTGAGCTAGGTCCAACTTCGCTAATTCATAAGCATTTTCAGCCTGAATGACTTGCAGATGATCATTAGTAATCTGCGCTTCGGCATCGGCCAAATCTCCTTTCGGCAGCACACCAGTTTTTATCATTTCTAAGGTCCGTTCTTTTTGTTTGATACTATTCTCTAATTGTGCCTTTGCCGATTCATAATTTTCTTTATTCAATAAAATTTGAATATATGCCGAAGCTATCTGCATATCGATATTGTTTTTTAAGTCGGCATATTGGTATTGTGCAGATAAAATATCTAATAAAGATTTTTTATAATTATAACGATTACGAAATCCATTAAACAAATTAAGGTTGGTACTTAACGAACCGTTACCACCAAAAGTAGTTTGATTTTCAAGAATACCGGTTGTAAAATTCTGAGTCAATCCACTATTCCACGAAGCAGAAGCATTGGCATTCAAATTGGGTAAAAAGGCTGCTTGTGCCGAAGTTTTATTTATTTTGGCTTGTTCTACATCTAGTTGACTTTGTTTCAATTGCAAATTATGCTCATGGGCATATTCAATACTTTTTTGCAAGGTCCATTTGGTTTGGGCACTTGCGAGTGAAGTGGTTAGTAATAATATAATGTATAGATTTTTCATTTCAGATGTCAGATTTTCGATTTTTCATTTCAGATTTTTTGTAGTTTATATAAAGTTTTTCTTTTTGATGATTATTTATCACTTCATATCTTATTTCTGCTTTTGCTTTAAGGTATTATTTTTTTCATTTCAGATGCCAGATTTGCGAATTTTCATTTCAGATTTAAATCTGACATCGCAAATCTGAAATGAATAAAAAAATCCGCCAAGCGTAAAATTACAAAATTACTTTGCGCAACTTTTTATACTTAACGAATTTTTATGAAATGTGTTACAGAAAATCTTTGATTTCAGATATCAATAGGACACTGAGTGTTATTTGCGACACAGAAGCAAATAATGTATCGAAGTGTCGATTTCAGATTTGCATTGGTAGGTCGCTGAGTGTCCCGACCTTTGTCGGGATGTGCCGAAGTGACCGGTTAATCAGTGACTCAGTATGCGATAAATCTTTACACCAATAGATATTCTACCGGCGTACAGATATAAAAAACTTAATAGCAGAAACTACTTAAAAAGATGCAACAATGAAAACGACACCATATTCCAGCCTTCCATAAAAGCATCTGGATGTTCAATTGCATCTGCAATGGCTATTACAACCAAGAATGCTAATGCCGTTTGTAAGCAATTTTTTGATTTCATAACAAACCATCATTTAATAGTTAAGGCATCAACAATACCTTCAATAAAACCATTGACATCGTTAAGAACGGTGTATATAGCCAAAACAGCCATTATTATACCAATATAAGCTGATATTGACAAACAGATTTTACTTTTCATAACTTTTTATTATTTACAAATTTAGAAAAAATTTAATTAAAAAAAGATTTTACTTACCTTATTTTTAAAAAATTATTAGTCATCCTCATTGGATATTGGCAGTTGTTTTTTAGCTTTGGCACCCAATTTTTTAAGTTTTTCAATACTGCCAATTAAGTTGCCTCTTCCCGTATGTAATTTATTCACCGCTTTACCCAGACTTTCTTGTGCTTGGCTAAGTTTATTTTCTACCAATTTTAAATCGGAAACAAAGCCATAAAATTTATCATATAAAGCCCCGGCTTTAGTAGCTATTTCCAAGGCATTTTTACGTTGTTTTTCATTGCGCCACATATTGTCAACAATTTTTAAGGTAGCTAAAAGTGTTGATGGAGTTACCATAACTATGTTTTTGTCAAAGGCATAGTTATACAATTCCGGATCTGATTTTAAAGCCAGAGAAAAAGCAGGCTCTACGGCCACAAACATTAAAATAAATTCCGGGGTTTCGCCTTCTAGTAAAGCATCGTAAGATTTTTTGGCCAAACCATTGATATGTGCTTTTAATGAAGCTACATGTTGCTTGACAAATTCCTGCTGCAATGATTCATCATCAGTATTGATATAACGTTCATATGCCGTTAAAGAAACTTTGGCATCGACAATGAGTTTTTTTTGATCGGGCAGCTGTATAACGACATCCGGTTGTACACGTTGCCGATTGGTACCTTCAACAGCTTTAAAACTTTGTTGCACAAAATATTCTCGGTCTTTTTCCAAACCTGATTTTTCTAATAACCGATTGAGAATAGTTTCTCCCCAAATACCTTGAGTTTTACTTTCACCTTTAAGAGCTTTGGTAAGGTTTATAGCATCTTGGCTGAGCCGTTGATTTAATTTTTGCAACTCGGTTAATTGCTCTTTTAAAGCAGAATGCCGACCAATACTTTCTTTTTCATTTTGTTCTACTTTTTCTTTAAAAGCTTTTATGGCTTCTTTAAACGGATCTAATATTTGCGACATATTAGCTTGATTCAACGCTGTAAATTTTTTTGACTTTTCTTCTAATATTTGTTGAGTCCATATCTCAATATCTTGTCGCATTGCTTTTTCTTTTTGTGCAAAATCTTCTTGTGCACGCCGCCATTTGTCTTCCCAATTTTTAAGTTCCGCATTTAAAGCAACTATTTGTTGATCTTTTTCACTGAGTCTGTCCAACCATTTTTTTTCTAAATATCTTAGGTCTTGTTCATGTTGGAGTTTTAATTCGCCGCTTTTCTTTTCGTATTCTCGACTAAGCTCTGCTACTTGATTTTGAAAATTATCAACTGATGCTTGCAGTTGTTCTTTTTCCGATTGCCAAGTCTGCCGAACTTGTTTAAGCCAAGCTTGTTGTTTGGCTTTTAACCAAATATAAGCTAATAAAAATCCTGTTAAAAAAGCAAATATTACGATAAGCGTAAGACTGATTGTATCCATATTTTTAAAGTATAATATAATATTTCAAAGATAATATTTTAAGAGCTTTATTTTATCAAATTTTAAAAATTAAAGGCCGGTATCATTATATTTAAATAAAATAGTTATTTTTGACAAGTTATGACCATTTAATTTGAAATAAATGAAACAACTTTGGGTAGTTATCTTGTTTTTTAGCTTTTTTGTCGCACAAGGGCAAAAACAACCGGCAATTGATTCTCTTTATAAACCTGATGCGCATTATTTAGAAGACCAAATATACTTTGGCATTTCGTACATCATTCTTAAAGACTTACCCGCCGGGATGAAACAAAATGGTTTTTCTAACGCGATAAAACTTGGATTTATCCGTGATATTCCCATTAATGAACGTCGTAATTTCGGTTTTGGTGTAGGGCTGGGCTTGGCTTGGCAAGATTTTTATCAAAATCTGCGCATTAGTGTTGACGAACAAACCGGAGCAATTCAATACACTTTATTAACAGATGGAGAATATACCAGCAATGCCTTTCATTTTAGTCAAATAGATATCCCCCTAGAAATCCGATTCAGAGGAAGTACACCTGAGAAATATAAATTTTGGCGTGTTTATGGCGGCTTGACAATCTCCTATGTTTACGGTACTTCGGCAGATTATATCACCAACCAAGTTAATGTAAGTTATAAGGATTTAAGCATTATCGAACCTTGGCAATTTAATCTGCACTTATCAGCAGGTTATGGCACTTGGAATATTTCTTTTTCTTATGGATTGAGTAATTTAATCAAAAATGATTTCCAACTAAACGGCGAAGCTTTCAACACGAAAAGCATGGATTTCGGATTTATATATTATTTCTTATAATTTTTATCTTAAAAAACAGCTCATTATAAAAGCTTCATTTTTTTAACAAAGCCTTTACAAAGTTTTATTTAATAAAACATTAACTTTGCGTTTGCTTTTGTGGCATAATTTTTTCACAAAAACTTTTTAAACAAAATGGATAAAATATTAAAATTTATGAAAAGGAATTACAAATTTATATTGATTATTGTGGCATTAGCAGGTGTTTTTTTGGCTTTTAGACAACAACAAGTTGTTGACAATAAAGAATCAGCCATAGTTACAGGTGTTAACCGTGTTATAGAATATGCACATTACCACCCGGCCAAACTCAATGATCATTTTTCTAAGGAAGTTTTTAAACAATTTATAGAAGGTTTAGACCCTTCAAAAAGATATTTTTTACAAGAAGATATTGACAGCTTGTCCGTTTACAAAGATTTAATTGATGATGAAGTTTTGACCGGAAATACTAATTTTTATAAAAAAGCCTATAAAATTATCCAACAACGTCAAAAAGAAAGCATTGAATATATCAATGAGGTTTTGGCTAATGGTTTTGATTTTAATAAAGATGAAATATTAAATATTGATTATGAAAAAATGAAACCGGCAAAAACCAAAGCCGAATTGAAAGAACGATGGCGAAAATATTTAAAATTTAACACCCTATCACGTATTTATGATAAATTAAAAGAACAAGAAACCAAACAAAAAAAAGACACGACCTTTAAACCGAAATCCAGAAAAGAAATAGAAAATGATGCACTAAAGGCTACTAAAAAAACTATTAAACAATATATTGACATGCTTGCAGACATGGATGAATCAGATTATTTTTCCATGTTTATGAATGATATTACCTTACAAAATGATCCACATACCAATTATTTTAGTCCACAAGGTAAAGAACGATTTGATACCAGTATGTCAGGAAGTTTTGAAGGAATAGGTGCGCGCCTGCAAAAGGATGGTGATTATGTCAAAATTATAGAAATTATTGCCGGAGGTCCTGCCTGGAAAGACGGAAAACTCAAAGTAGGAGATCTTATTCAAAAAGTTGGCCAAGGCAATGATGAACCCATAGATATAATGGGAATGAGATTATCAAAAGTTGTTAAGCTTATAAAAGGACCAAAAGGTACAATTGTTAAATTAATCGTCAAACGGGTTGATGGTAGCATAGAAACTATCCCAATAGTGCGAGACCGTGTTGAATTGGAAGATACATTTGCAAAATCTTTATTGATTAAAGATCAAAATCATCAGTTTGGATATATATATCTACCTAAATTTTATATAAATTTTAAAGAAAGAGACCAACGCTCGGCTGCTACCGATATCAAAAAAGAGCTAGAAAAACTCAAGGCTAAAAAAGTAAAAGGTATTGTCCTTGATTTACGTAACAATGGTGGTGGTTCACTTTCAACAGTAATAGACATTGCCGGATATTTTATAGATAAAGGCCCCGTGGTGCAAGTTAGAGATAAAAAAAATGACGTAGAACTATTAAAAGATCGTGATAGTAAAACTGTTTATGATGGTCCTGTTGTTGTGTTAATCAATGAATTATCAGCCTCAGCCTCAGAAATTTTGGCTGCTGCTTTACAAGATTATAATCGCGCTATTGTTATTGGTGGAAAATCCTATGGCAAAGGTACTGTTCAAAATCTCATTAGTCTTAATCGCGTACAAGGAGATGAATATGGTGATTTAGGTGCTTTAAAATGGACCACAAAAAAATTCTATCGTATTAACGGTGGCTCAACACAGCGTAAAGGTGTTACACCCGATATTTTATTACCGGACAATTATATGTTTTTGAAAATAAGAGAAGAAAATGAACCAACAGCATTAGCATGGGATAAAATTGCTCCGGCTGATTATCGCCGTTATAATATCCCCAACAAACAAAAAATGGTGCAAGAAGAACAACAGCGCATCAATAAAACACCTTTATTTAAATATATTAAGCAAAAAGCCAAATGGATTGCCGATAATAAAAAAGATTATACAGTTTATTTAAAATTGGACCGTTACATTGCTGACTTAAAAGAATCAGAAAAAATAAGTAAAAAATTTGATAGCTTAACAAAATTCAAATCAGACTTCGAAATTACATCGTTACCGGAAGATTTACAAGCTAAGGCCAATGACACGGTTTTTAAAACCAAACGAGAAAAATGGCTTAAAACCATACAAAAAGATCCATATATAAGCGAAGCCGTAAAAGTTTTAGAAAAAGAGATTGTGCATTAAATTTATGAAAAAAACAGGTTTATTTTTCGGAAGTTATAATCCTATTCATATCGGACATTTAATCATTGCCAACCATTTGGTTGAACATACAGATTTAGAAGAAATATGGCTAGTAGTTACACCGCATAACCCGTTAAAAAAAAAGGTCAGCCTGCTCAATGACCTTCAACGTTTAATGATGGTCCGACTAGCAATTGAAAATTATCCTAAATTAAAGGCTTCTAATATAGAATTTGATTTACCGCAACCCAATTATACCATTAAAACCTTAACCGTATTACAAGAAAAATACCCGAAAAATGAATTTGTGTTATTAATGGGAGAAGATAATTTAGCCGGCTTGCATAAATGGAAAAACTATGAAGCTATATTATCATATTACCAAATTTATGTTTATCCGCGTATTAGCCCTAAAAAAGTGCCGGAAAATTTAGCAAAACATAAAGCTGTCCATTATATAAAAGCTCCTATTATTGAAATTTCGGCGACAAAAATTAGAAAAGATCTTTATGAACACAAAAATGTCCGGCCGCTTTTGCCACCTGAAGTTTATCAATATATTGAAGAAATGAATTTTTATAAATAGGTTTTTTTTGTATTTTCGTAGATAATTAAATTAAAAAACATGAGCCTTGTAGAATTAAAAGTTGATCGTATACAATATAGTGAAACTCAAACCGGTGCTTATGTTTTATTTTTAAG
>WGBX01000079.1 GCA_015494075.1 Flavobacteriaceae bacterium | reverse complement strand
TTTTTTAATTTTAACAAAAAAAAATGAATGTACTTTAAATATATTTTTTCTAATTTTATAAAAAAATCATTATGATTATTCATAGTAAATTACCTCACACCGAAACTTCTATATTTGCTGTTATGTCTGCATTGGCAAAGCGATATAATGCTATAAATTTATCACAGGGTTTTCCGGATTTTGCCGTATCAAAAGAACTCATAGATTTAGTTCATCATTATATGTTAAAAGGCTATAACCAATATGCTCCAATGCCGGGCGTGCCCGAGTTATTGGAAGCTATTTCAGCTAAAGTTCAAAAATTATATAAAACGAAATTAGATCCGGATACTAATATAACTATCACTGCGGGTGCAACCCAAGCTTTATTTACAGCTATTACCGCTTTTGTGCAAACCGGAGATGAAGTTATTGTTTTTGAGCCGGCTTACGATTCATATGTTCCTGCCATAAAACTCAATGGTGGTCATCCTAAGTATGTATCATTATCAGCTCCGGATTTTCATATAGATTGGCAAAAAGTCAAAGATTTAATTACCTCAAAAACAAAAATGATTATTATTAATACCCCAAATAATCCGGGAGGTTTTGTATTTTCAAAAACGGACATGATCCAATTGGCCGAAATTACCAATCAAACCAATATTGTTGTATTAAGTGATGAGGTTTATGAACATATTATTTTTGATGGTTTGCAACATCAGAGTGCTCTCAAATTTGACGAATTGTTTCAAAGAACTATAGCTGTTTATTCATTTGGAAAAACTTTTCATGCGACTGGTTGGAAAACGGGTTTCGTTACAGGACCGGCTGATTTAATGTCAGAGTTTAGAAAAGTTCATCAATTTAATGTGTTTTCAGTAAATACACCTATTCAGTACGCCTTAGCTGATTACCTTGAAAACCCCGAAAATTATCTAAACTTGCCGGAGTTTTACCAAACCAAAAGAGATTATTTTGTGACAAATTTAAAAGGTTCAAGATTTAAAGTATTACCGGCACATGGAACTTATTTCCAATTGTTAGATTATAGTGACATATCTAATATGCCTGAAATTGAGTTTGCAAGTTGGCTAACTAAAGAAAAAGGTGTTGCTGCGATACCGGTGTCAGCTTTTTATCATGATAAAAAAAATCAATACCTTTTGCGATTTGCTTTTCCAAAAGAAAATGAAACATTATTAAAAGCTACTGAAATTTTAAGAAAAATATGAGTCATAAAATAAAGTTTTCATTATTACAGACAGATTTGGTATGGGAAGATGAATTAGCAAATCTGAATAAATTTGATGCAATTTTAAAGCATATTGATCCTGATACAGATGTCATAGTTTTACCTGAGATGTTTGCAACAGGTTTTACAATGAATATAAAAAACTTTGCCAAACCTGTAGGAAAACAAGTTTTTGAATGGCTGAAGCTGAAAGCTGCAAAGCTTCAAAAAGTAATGGTGGGGAGTGTGTTAACAGAATTTGAAGGACGATATTATAACCGTATGTATTGGATGCCACCTGATGGTCGTTATACTTATTATGATAAGAAACATTTATTTCAAATGGGAGGGGAACATAAAATTATGACAGCCGGTAAAACACGTACAATTGTAAAATACAAGTCTTGGCGTTTCCTATTACAAATTTGTTACGACTTACGTTTTCCTTGTTGGGCTCGCAACCAATATGATTCTGAGAATGATCAGTTTGCTTATGATGGCATAATTTTTGTAGCAAATTGGCCTGAAAAACGTAAATACGCTTATGAAAATTTATTAAAAGCGCGTGCTATCGAAAATCAGTCTTATGTTTTGTGGGTTAATCGTATTGGTAAAGATGGGCATAATAATGCACATTCAGGTGATACGAAAATTATTGATCCACATGGTAAAATATTGACATTTGCTCCTTCTTTTCAGGAAAAAAATCTGACATTTGAATTAGATAAAAAAACATTGCAAAATGCAAGAAATGCATTTAAAGTCGGTTTAGATTGGGATTCGTGCGAAAATATATAAAAAAATACTGTATATTAAATGAATTTTTATAACTTTGTTAAAAATTAATAAATTGTTTCTATGAAAACTTTTACTTTTTTATCGCTCATTTTGTGGTCTTTTGTAATGTCCGGGCAGCTTGTCAATAAAGGAAACTTGAAAATTGAAACCGGAACGACTTTATATGTAGCCGGCATTGATGTTATTAACGATAACGGTACCAGCTACACATGGTCAAATAATGGGACTTTCATAATGAAAGGAGATAATTTTATCAATAATGGGACTATGGATTCGGCAGCAACAGGTACGACTGAATTTAGCGGTAATAATGAACAGCATATTCAAGGAACAGCTGTTGCATACTTTAATAATTTAAACATTAATAATGCCAATAATTCAGTTATACAGGATTTTTTAGTAGAAGCTCAAGGTATGAATATTGCAGATGGGAGTGTTGATTTTGATTACAAAGTATCAGATGGTCAAGTTTTAACGGTTCACAATGCAATTACTTTAGACGGTGATTTAAGATTAATAGATACCGCTCAATTAGTTCAAACTCACACAGGTACTACTACCAATAGTGGAGCAAACTATATTTGGATTGATCAACAAGGTACAACCAATCAATATTATTACAATTATTGGGCAGCGCCGGTGAATAGAGATGGAGTTTGGCGAATGAGCTATTTAAAAGACGGTGCAACAGGAGATAATGTAGCTAAAAGCAGTTACCCTGACATTAATATAGTAAGTAATTATGCTTCTACCAGTGATTTGCCGGCACAGACATCTCATCCGGTTTCATTAAATGCTTATTGGGTTTACGCTTTTAAAAATGGTTTAGATGGTAGTTACCAAGGATGGTATGATAACCATTTACAACAAAATGGCACCACATTGCCAGGAGAAGGTTATACAATGAAAGGGCCGGGAGTAGATGCCGCATTAAATGCAGCCAATGGTACTGAAACGACTGAATATAAAAGTTGGACATTTTCAGGTAGTCCTAATGATGGTGATTATAGTGTGACTATTTCACCTGATCATGATTATTTAATTGGTAATCCATATCCGAGTGCTTTAGATGCTGATCAATTTATCTTGGATAATATATCCGTAGATAATGGTGGCAATAACAGTAATGATATTTTTAATGGTAACTTATATTTTTGGGAACATACCGGTGGTAATGATCACTTTGGGGCCAACTATGAAGGCGGTTATGCAGTTTACAATTTAACCGGAGGAACACCGGCTACCGATTGGCAAACTGGTACTACCACCGTTGGAACTAAAACACCACAAAGATACGTGCCTGTCGCACAAGGTTTTTTTGTATGGTCAGAATCTACTAATGATGGCGGCAGTATTATATTTAATAATGCACAACGTAAATTTGTAACAGAAGGCAGTAACAGTGTGTTTATTCGGCCGGCTGCTTTAACTAATATTCGTTTAGGTTTTACCACACCTGAAAATTATCATAGGCAATTATTATTAGGTGTACGACCACAAACAACCGAGGGTATTGATATTGGTTGGGATGCACCTAATTTTGATACAGATTATCCGGGAGCAGACATGACTTGGAATATTAATGAAAAATCTTATTTAATTCAAGCTATACCTGAACTTACAGAAGACACACACTTACCTTTAAAAGTGGTAATTGATACAGATGATTCGGTTAGTTTTAGTTTAGATGCCGTTGAAAATTTACCTGCAGGCGTAAGTGATATATATATATATGACCAGTTTGATGATAGTTATCATCTTATTAATGCAGATACGAATTTTACAATATTTTTAAATGCCGGTAACTATGATGGTCGGTTTGAATTGGTTTTCAAAAAAGCTGCTTTAAACAATGAACAAATAAAATTGAATAATGTTTCAGCCTATTATAATACTCTTGAAAGTGCCATTGTTATTTTAAATGCACAACAGCAGAATATTGAAAAAATTAATTTATATAATTTAACAGGTCAAATAATTTTGTCTGAAAAATTAATGCGTAATGATGCTAAAATAACTATTCCGGTACGTTTAACAACAGGTATTTATTTGGCTAAGATTTTATCGCAAGATCAGAAGGTATTCACCACAAAACTATTAATCAAATAAAGATTTTGATTTAAAATAATAAAAGCCGTCAATATCTTGGCGGCTTTTATATATAAAAAAATTGAAATTTTTAGATAATTGGTTTAAACTGATTTAAAAAACGAAGGTCATTTTCATAAAACATACGAATATCCGGTATTTGATATAGTAACATAGCTATACGTTCTATTCCCATCCCAAAAGCAAAGCCGGTATATTCTTCCGGATCAATATTCATGTTTTTCAGCACATTAGGATCAACCATACCAGCTCCCATTATCTCAAGCCAACCTGTTCCTTTGGTGATTCGCTTGTCTGTTTCTGTTTCTAGTCCCCAATAAATATCAACTTCTGCACTTGGTTCTGTAAAAGGAAAATATGAAGGTCTTAAGCGAATTTTACTTTTACCAAACATTTCTTTGGTGAAATATAATAAGGTTTGTTTCAAGTCAGCAAAACTAACACCTTTGTCTATATAAAGTCCTTCTACTTGATGAAAAATACAATGTGAACGGGCCGATATATCTTCATTTCTATATACGCGCCCTGGTGAGATGGTTCTGATTGGCGGTTGATGCGCTTCCATATATCTAGTCTGTACTGATGAAGTGTGTGTGCGAAGTAGCCAATCAGGATTTTGTTGTAAGAAAAAAGTATCTTGCATATCTCTTGCAGGATGATACTCAGGTAAATTTAAAGCTGTAAAATTATGCCAATCATCTTCAATCTCAGGTCCTTCCGATACATTAAAACCTATATTCTTAAAAATATCTATAATTTGGTTTTTAACAATAGAAATGGGATGCCGGCTACCTATTTCAACCGGATAACCCGGACGTGTCAAATCTAATTGACTACCTTGCTCTTCCAGACTGTTTTCTAAATTTTCTTTTAAACTTTGCACCTTTTCGGTGGCAGTTTGTTTCAATTGGTTAATTTTTTGACCAAAAAGCTTTTTTTCATTATTTGGTACATTTTTAAATTCAGAAAAAAGTTGATTTAAAATTCCTTTTTTTCCTAGAAACTTAATACGAAAAGCCTCGACATCTTTTAGGTCGGTGGCATTAAAATTTTGAACCTCTTCGAGATATTGTTCTATTTGTTGAATCATTATATTTAAAATTTAAGACCGTTATTCCGGTTAGTTCTTTCTAATTATTTTGATTGATCTTGTTGCTGGTCAAGTTCCAATTTTTCATGAAAATAATCAACAAAATCCAACATGGTGTCGGCCATTTTATCATCACCTGTAGCTTTACGATAAACATCAGCCATTGATTTTAAGGTTTGATAAAAAAATACGCGCATTTCAAATAATTTCATTTCTTTTGTCCATAAATCCATTCGGAGTGTTTCCTTTTTTTGATCATTCCAAACAGAAATCATGATAGCTTCTGCCGGTTCGTGATTGATGCCGGCATCATCCGCTGACCAAGTGATTTTTTCAGGAATACGATTTTCATCCAAACCAACTTCGAATACGACTTTACTTTGATGTTTTATTGCCATTATTTTTTAGGTTTATATTTTGATTTTTTAAAGATTTCTTCTTCCGGCATTTGCAAAAGTTTGTGCAAAGATACTTTATTTTTTTGCATAAAAGAACGGACAATTTGCCAACCTATAAAACGACCTATATATCCGGGGCTTTCTTGGTCTTTCTCAGTGTAAAATTTACTATATGGTGCTAAATTTAAAAAACGAATATTTAAATTAGTTTGTGTGTCGTATAGCAAATTATTTTCTATAAAATATTGCCAAACCGCTTCTTCATTTTGCTGAGCCCAATGCATTTTTTGTGGCGAATAACCTATTTTTAAAGCATCGGAAGTTTGTGGTAAATAAGCATCTAATAGATATAATTGTTTCCCGTAATTAATCATTTTAGATAATAAATTTTTACTTTTAGGTGGCCTGACTTGAGTGTCAATAATGCTTTGAGCCACAGCAACCGGAATTTGTTCAGGGGTCATATTTTGTTTTATGTATGCCGGAATGCCTTTATATAAACGATTTTCAGCACCTAAAAAGTTGTCAAGCGTTAACAATTCTAAGCTGTCTAAATAGACTGCTTTTTTTAAATAATTCCAATCAGAATATAATGTTATAATTTCGGGTATTTTAAAGCGTGGGTAATAATATTTGATATGTTTAAAAAGTGATATTAAATCCGGTGCTATTTTACTATTGTCTGGATAAACACTATCTACTTGAGTTTTTAAATCTTTAAGTAATGAATCTTGCATTTTTTTATACCACACACTATCAGCAACATAGCCCGGAAACATATAAGGAAATTGTTTTTTAATAGTAGATAATTTTTGAGGATTTTGATTGTAAAATATAGTATCAAAACGAATTATTTTTAAATTTACCGGTATTTTAGAAACATCAACCGTTAATTTATTTTTAGGCTGACAGGCGGAAAAGATAGAAAGCCAAATAAAAAGATATATTATAAGATTCAACCTGCTGATATACTGCTTCATGTTCTTATGTTTTTAAGCAAAATTACAAAATCATTTGGGCTCTACAAAAAATTATTATCTTGCAATAATTTAATTATATATGCGTTTTTATTTCCTATGAAAAATAGTATTTTTATTCTTTTTCTATCTGTTCAATTATTTTCGTTTGCCCAACAGAAACATTTTGATGTTAAATGGCTGTCTGATTTTTCAAAGCAGGTTACTAAACCTGATGCTACTATTTATTTTCAGCCTAAAAATTATCAATATCGCTCTGATAACTTATACTTTTCAACCAGTTGGGTTTTATCTAATCAAATCGATTCGGATAATGTCCAAATAAAGAATATTAAAAAGCAACTTGTTCCGGAATCTTGGATCAAACAAATGAAATTTAATAAATTACCGAAAAATTTTAAGCCGGTTCTGAAAAATAGTTTTGCTCGTGAAAAAACATTTGCTATCCTTGAAATTAACACCCTTATCAAGCAAAATGGACAATTTTATCGATTAAATTCTTTTGATATTGTTTATAACTCCAAGCAATATTCTTTCCATAAGATTACTAACGCACAAAATATTTATGATAGTCATTTATCAACAGGTAAATGGTATCGTTTTAAGATCGATCAAACCGGAATTTATAAAATAGATGCTACGTTTTTAAAGTCTTTAGGTATAAACCTTGAAGAATTGGATCCGCATACCCTTAAAATTTATGGTAATGGTGGAAAAGTCATGCCTCTTTTAAATAGTGAACCTTATCCGGCAGATATTTCAGAAGTGGCGATACAAGTCATTGGTGAATCCGATGGTAAATTTGACCCGGAAGATTACATTTTATTTTATGCACAAAGTCATCAGGAATGGTCTGATGAATATGATTCCAATTTAAATATATATACTAACGAAACCAACTATTTTATACAAATAGATAACCAAACCGGAAAACGTATGCAAGCATATCAACCTCCGGTAGGCACACCGGTTAATACTTATACCGATTATTTAGCCCGTCAGTTTTACGAAAAAGATCAAACTATTTTTACTTATATGGGACGTAAGGTTTTTGACAAAGCTTTAGATGTGTCCGAAAATACTAAAACTGTAGAATTTTCCTTTCCTCAGCGAGAGACTGATAAGCCGGTGTTTTATAAAATCAAAGCTGCTACAAATAAAAATCAAACTAATATGACCGCATTTATAAATGGTCAATTATCCGGTCAAGCCAATTTTTATTTATCAACCTATTCCGTAGGAGCAGATGCCGCTATTTCGGGTCAAAAAGTTATACCTGATGATTTGATAAACATTAAAGTCGTCTATAATAACAAAAATTTTTTTGATGCACACCTCTATTTAGAATATATTAATATCTCTGCTTTTTGTCGCTTAACAGATATTGGCAAACAATACAAATTTTATCATCCAGATGCAGATACACAACAGGGTATAGCAGCTTATGATTTTACCCAAGCAGCATCTATAAAACAAATTTGGAATATAACAGATCGTTTCAATCCTACATATTTTTTAAATGATCAATCTGATTTCAGACTCAATTTTTTACAAGAAGCACATCCACGATTTATTGCTGTAAATCCACAAGATTATTATACGCCGATAAAGGCTGATGAAATAGTTTTAGATAATCAAAATTTACATAAAGAAGTATTTTATCATACAGGGCAATATAAAGACCTTGATTATTTGATTGTTGCACCTGAATTTTTATATAATAATGCTGAACAATTTGCAGAAATG
The DNA here is from genome assembly GCA_015494075.1 of Flavobacteriaceae bacterium. Taxonomy (GTDB): domain Bacteria; phylum Bacteroidota; class Bacteroidia; order Flavobacteriales; family Flavobacteriaceae; genus WGBX01. Next base: position 58,051 of record WGBX01000079.1, on the reverse strand, counting down.
CACAGACAAAACGGTCTGAATGTTTATGTAGCAGATTTGCAAAAAATTTATAATGAATTTGGTAATGGCCAGCAAGACATTAGTGCCATTCGTAATATGATAAAATATATATATAATAATGCCAGCTCACCCGATAAAAGAATCAAATATGTTATGTTATTTGGAGATGCTTCCAATGATTTTAAAAATTTAATTAAAGACAATGTGCTCAGCAATGGTGTAAACAGTAATATTGTGCCCATATTTGAAAGTTTAGATGCTTTTAACTTAGTTAATTCTATCGGTAGTGATGATTTTTTTGTAATGATGGATGATAATGAAGGCCGCCTAGAAAATTCAAACGAACAACCGGATATAGCAATAGGGCGTTTATTAGTGCGCAATAAAGATGAAGCAAATGTTTTATATGAGAAATACCAAAATTATTTATCCTTAAAGACTAAGCAAAATTGGCGTACTTACGTTACACTTTGGGCCGATGATGCCGATCCGGGTCATCCGGCAGATGTATCTTTTGTAACCAACACAGAAGAGATTGCTCAAAAGATAAACGAGGTGCATCCGGAATTTAATTTGGTAAAAATTTATCAAGATGCTTATCAGCAAGTCAATACGCCCGGAGGTGCCAGATATCCTGATGCAAAAAGAGATCTGTTTAATCAATTCGAAAAGGGAACTTTGATATTGGGTTACATAGGACATGGTAATGAAGTAGCTTTAAGTCATGAACGGATACTAACTATGGAAGACATTCCCAATTTGCATAACTTTAACCGTCTGCCCCTCATGACAACCATGACATGTGAGTTTGCTAGGTTTGATAACCCTACCAGAGAAACAACAGCTGAACATATGATTTGGAAGAAAGATGGTGGCGTGCTTGAATTGGTATCGACCATTCGGGAAATATGGACTTCTAATGCCAAAAATATGAATACTGATTTCTATAATGCTTTATTTGGGTTAGAATCTACGATGCAGGGTGTTATCATTAAAAACCCCGCAGAGGCTTTAAGGTTAGCCAAAGTATATACTAATTCAGGTATAGGCAAATATAATATTGCTTTTTTAGGCGACCCCGGATTTGATTTAGGTTTTGCCAATCCGAAAATCGTTTTAACATCTGTAAATAATAAACCTACCGATACCCTAAGAGCTTTACAACATGTGACAGTTAAAGGTGAAATTCAAAATGTTGACGGACAAATTATGTCCCAGTATAATGGTTCTATTTTTCCAATTGTTTTCGACAAATATGTTCAAGATGAAACTTTAGATAATGATGGAAATGGTTTTCAGTTACCATTTAAAAAATTAGGCGCCAAGTTATTTCAAGGTAAATCTGATATTATTAACGGGCAGTTTAGTTTTGAGTTTATCGTCCCAAAAGATGTCAATTTAAATTATGGTAAAGGACGACTAAGTTTTTATGCCGTAAACGAAACTTCTGAAAAAATAGGTGCTGATGAAAATATTATTATTGGTGGCGTAGATACCCAGGCAGCCGAAGACCATGAACCGCCGGAAATAAAAGCCTATCTAAATAATAGGGATTTTGTGTCAGGTGGTTTGACAAATACAAACCCGTTTTTAATCTTAGATTTGCAAGACGAACATGGTATTAATACAACCGGAGGCATTGGACATGATATAACCGCATATTTAGATGATGATCAAACTCAAGTCTATATTTTAAATGACTTTTATGAAACAGAAAATAACACTTATAAACAAGGTAGTGTAAAATACCGGCTTTATAACATATCACCCGGTTGGCATACCTTGCATATCAAAGCTTGGGATGTTTATAACAATTCGCGTACTACAAGCTTGGATTTTCAAGTTGTAGAAGATGATGACCTCCAAATAGATCATGTGTTAAATTATCCTAACCCATTTATCAATTATACCGAATTTTGGTTCAATCATAATCATCCTTTCGAAAATTTGGATGTTCTGCTTCAGGTTTTTACAATAAGTGGGAAATTGGTGTGGCAACATAGAGAAAATATTTATACAGAAGGTTTCAATGTAAGAGACATTCACTGGGACGGACGTGATGATTTTGGAAATAAACTTGCAAAAGGTGTGTATATTTATAAACTGAGTGTGCGTACAGAGACAGGCAAAACAGCACAAAAAGTAGAAAAATTAGTTATCTTATAATATATTTATTGTAAATTTGTAATCCTTCAAAAATTAAAGCATATGAAAAAATTGTATTTCGGCCTTTTGGGTTTATTAATTACCACTAATATTTGGAGCCAGACTGATTCCAGAGTAATTACTACAGCTGTTCCTTTTATTTTGGTATCTAGTGATGCGCGGGCTTCAGGTATGGGTGATATGGGTGTTGCTACTTCACCCGATGCATTTTCACAATTTTGGAATCCGGCCAAGTATATCAGTATTCAAAATAAAATGGGTTTTGCTTTTAGTTATACACCATATTTAAGTCAACTCGTTAATGATATAAAAATAATTAATGGGACATATTATAACAAGCTTAACGATCGAAGTGCTTTTGGTGTTAGCATCAAATATTTTGGCCTTGGAGATATTGATTTAACAGATATTGCAGGAAACTATACAGGTACTGTTTCTCCTAATGAATTTTATATTGACGGCTCTTATGCTTTGAAACTTTCCAATAATTACGCTATGGGTGTAGCCATGCGTTTTATCTTTTCCGATTTAAAATTAGGAACCGGAACTGATGATGCTTCTGCTGCTCAAAGTTTTGCGGTTGATATTAATGGTTATTATGTTTCTGATGAAATTGATTTTAAAGATTTTCAAGGACGCTATCGTCTAGGTTTTAACATTCAGAATTTAGGCCCTAAAATGAAATATTATGACAATGATGACGGTGATTTTTTACCGACTAATTTAAAATTAGGAGCAGGTTTTGATTTTATCATGGATCAATATAATACAATTGGCGTAACATTTGAAACTAATAAGTTACTGGTGCCTACACCGCCAATTAGAGATGCTGACGGAAATATTATTTCCGGAAAAGATGATAATGTTAATTGGATGACAGGAATATTCCAATCATTTACAGATGCGCCCGGTGGATTTAGTGAAGAATTGAAAGAATTTCAATGGTCAGCAGGGGCCGAATATACCTATTTAGATTCTTTTTCGCTCCGTTCAGGTTACTTTCATGAAAGTGACATTAAAGGAGGCCGTAAATATTTTACTATCGGAGCAGGATTTAAATATAATTATTTAATAATGGACCTTTCATATTTATTTTCTGTGGGTCAGTTGCGTTCTCCTTTGGACAATACGATGCGTTTTTCTTTAACATTTAATATCGATGATTTTGCCAAAGGTGGTTCAAATGAAAAAAAATAAATGTTTTATTGCCCTACGGGCGTTATAAATAATTGAATTGTGGAAAAAATAAAAATATTTTCAGAGATAAGTGTTTATTCAAACATAGATGAATTACCCGATGATATTCAAACATTAATGGCTCAAGCCATAGCTATTCGAGAGATGGCTTATGCTCCATACTCTCATTTTAAAGTAGGAGCGGCTTTATTGTTAGAAAATGGGATTGTCGTTACGGGAAATAATCAAGAAAATGCGGCTTATCCATCAGGAATGTGCGCTGAACGAGTGGCTATATGGTCAGCAGGAGCACAATATCCTGATAAAAAAATTTTAAAAATGGCTATTACAGCACGTTCCGAAAACCATAGGTTAGATCAGCCTATTCCGCCTTGTGGTGCTTGCCGACAAGCCATTGCCGAATACGAAATTAAACAAGAAAGCCCTATCGAAATATATTTTATGGGTGAGGTAGGAAAAGTTTATAAATCTGACTCATTACATGATTTATTACCTTTAATTTTTGATAGCTCTAATTTATAAATACTAATTATACAATAATTTTATTTGAGATTAAAATTCGTCTTATTATAAATTGGATGTTTTTATTACGAGTTTTCAAAAAGTGGTTTTAAATCAGTTTCAGGGGCAATTTCTTGAACATTATTTATCTCAAAATATACACGGGCATTATAAGAACCTTTTAATAGATATTGATTTTTTCTAGCTTTAATATAACTTCCTTCTCTTAATGCGACAACCGGCGTGTGGTTAAAATGTAAATATTCTTTGAGTCTTGTATCTCGGGTTTCTCCCATATGTTTTAACAATTCTGGCGTAGTATCTAAATAATGAGGATTGATATTGAAAGGGAAAATTCCCATTGTCTTATAAGAAGGAACCGGTACAATTGGCATATCATTAGTTGTTCTCATGGTTTGCCCCGTAATGTTTGATCCGGCACTCGTTCCTAAATAAGGCATTCCATTATCAATTTTTTGTTTTAATACAGACCACAAATTATATTCATATAAAGTTTTTACTAAAACAAAGGTGTTTCCGCCACCGACAAAAACTGCTTTAGCATTGGCAATTGCTTTTTTGGGCTCATCAAATGTATGAATGCCATTTACTTTAATGTCTAAGAATTTGAAATAATTGTTTGCTAATTGAGTATATTCATCATAACTCATACCATTAGGGCGGGCATATGGAATGAAAAGCAGTTCTTCTATATTTGCAAAAAGAGATTTTAACTCTTCTGTCAAATAATCGAGATATTTACCACCATAAACGGTCGAAGTGCTGGCTATAATTACATTCATAAACAAAATAAATTAAACAACCTACATAAAAGCGGGCTGTTGTTTAATCAGATACTTGCATTTTAATCAATTCTTTTGCTTTATTTAAAGCTTGTGTTAAGCCTGATGGATTTTTGCCGCCGGCAGTAGCAAAAAAAGCTTGACCACCTCCGCCACCTTTAATTTCCCTAGCAACTTCTCTAATTATTTTTCCGGCATTCAAACCATACTTATCCACCAGTTCTTTTGAAATGTATAAACTGATAATGGCTTTCCCTTTGTCTTCTGAACCAATTATAGCTACAATATCGGTTTTGTTTTTTCCTAATGAAAATAACAGATCTTTGATAGTAGCACTATCTAAATCTAGTTTCTTACTTATGAATTGAATGGAACCAATAGGTTCAAATTCATTTTGGAGCTGTTCTTTCAAATAGCCGGCTTTTTCTTTTTTCAATTGTTCCAATTCTTTTTTAAGTCGCAGGTTATCATTTTGCAAATTTGAAATGCTCTGTTGTAAATCAGTAGGATATTTGAGTGTTTTTTTTATAGCAGACAATTGGGCATCTTGTTGTTTGTAATAATCTTTAACAGTCTCACCTGTGATAGCTTCAATCCGACGTATTCCTGCTGCAATAGCACTTTCGTTTAAAATTTTAAATTGCCAAATGTCAGCAGTGTTATTTACATGCGTACCACCACAAAGTTCAGCATGATTTCCAAATTTAATCATACGTACTTTATCGCCGTATTTTTCTCCAAACAATGCCATAGCGCCTTCTTGAAGTGCTTCTTTTATAGGGATATTCCTTTTTTCAACTAAAGCAAGCTTTTCTTCAATGCGTTTGTTTACTAAGTCTTCAACTTGTTGAAGTTGCTCCTCAGTAAGTTTGCTAAAATGAGAAAAGTCAAATCGTAAATGTGTGGGTGCAACTAATGAGCCTTTTTGTTCAACATGCGTACCTAAAACCTCACGTAATGCTTGGTGCAATAAATGTGTGGCAGAGTGGTTGGCAGCCGTCTTAGAGCGACTTTTTTTGTCTACAACAGCTTTAAAATTTCCAGCAGGATTTTCAGGAAGTTCTTTAGCAATATGAATAATTAGATTATTTTCTTTTTTAGTGTCTAAAATAGGAATTTTTATACCTTTTTCATCTTCAATATAACCACTGTCGCCTACCTGACCGCCACTTTCGGGATAAAACGGTGTTTGGTCAAAAACCATTTGATAATGATCGCCATCTTTTTTTGAATTGACCTTACGGTATTTGGTTATTTTTATTGGTGTTTCAAGATGATCATAACCAATAAATTTCTCATTTTGATGATTGTTAATTATAATCCAATCATCTGTTGTCAAGCTTGCAGCAGATTTTGAACGTTGTTTTTGTTTGGACATTTCAGTTTCAAACTCTTTTTCATCAAAATATTTTCCGTTTTCTCTTAAAATCAATGCTGTAAGGTCTTTCGGAAAACCAAAGGTGTCATAAAGTTCAAAGACTTTAGCCCCCGGAATTTTATCACCGTTTGTTGTTTCAATTATTTTATTTAATAAAACTAAACCTTGTTCTAATGTTCGCAAAAAAGATTGTTCCTCTTCACGAATAACATTTATAATCAGATCCTGTTGTTTGACAATTTCAGGAAAAGCCTCTCCCATAATATCAGTTAAGGTTGGGACGAGTCTATAAATAAAAGGTTCTTTAAGATCCAAAAATGTAAATCCATAACGGATAGCTCTTCTTAAAATTCTGCGAATCACATATCCAGCTCCGGTATTAGAGGGTAACTGTCCATCTGCTATTGAAAAAGCAACAGCTCTGACATGATCTGCAATAACACGCATAGCAATATCATCGGGCGTATTTTTGCCATATACTTTTCCCGAAAGTTTTTCAATTTGTTTAATAAGGGGAATAAAAATATCTGTATCGTAGTTTGACTTTTTTCCTTGAAGAACCATCGCCAAACGCTCAAATCCCATGCCTGTATCAATATGACGATCCGGCAATTTTTCTAAACTTCCATCAGCTTTACGGTTAAATTCGATAAAAACCAAATTCCAAATTTCAATTACTTCGGGATGGTCTTTATTGACCAATTCTTTACCGGAGACAAGTTGTTTTGCTTCATCACTACGCAAATCTACATGTATTTCAGATGAGGGACCACAAGGTCCGCTAGCACCCATTTCCCAAAAATTATCTTTTTTATTGCCTAATAAAATACGATCTTCATCTATATGATTTTTCCATAATTCATATGCCTCGGAATCTTTGGCAAGTCCTTCTTTTTCAGCACCTTCAAATACAGTAACATATAAATTTTTTGGATTTATTTTATAAACTTCCGTTAAAAGTTCCCAAGCCCAAGCGATAGCTTCTTTCTTAAAATAATCTCCAAAACTCCAATTTCCCAGCATCTCAAACATGGTATGATGGTATGTATCCAAACCAACCTCTTCCAAATCATTGTGCTTGCCCGATACACGTAAGCATTTTTGAGTATCAGTAATGCGTTTGTACGACGGCTTTTTATACCCAAGGAAGTATTCTTTAAACTGATTCATACCGGCATTGGTAAACATCAGGGTTGGGTCATTTTTTAAAACAATAGGTGCCGAAGGCACTATTTTATGCCCTTTTGAGGCAAAAAAATCTAAAAAAGTTTGTCGTATCTCTTTCGAATTTAACATTTTCATCTGAATATTTTTTTTAAATTTGCACACTAGGTTATGTGTAACAGCAAATATAGCTTAATTTTAGAGCAACAAAAATAAAACAAAATATGTCTAAACGGAAATTTATTTACGATCCGGAAACACTATCATATAAACAAGTTGAAACCTCATCTAAAAAATGGTTAACCATATTTTTAGCCGGTTTAATTGTTGGTATAGGAATTATTATTTTATTGTTATCTTCTCCTAATGGTTATTTTTTAACTCCCCGTGAAAAAAATCTGATGAGAGAAAATGAAAATTTAAAATTAAATTATACCCTCTTAGATAAAAAGATGGAAAAAATTCAATTGGTTTTAAATGATATTAAACAACGGGATAATAATATTTACCGTACTATTTTTGAAGCTGAACCCATTTCTGATGAAGTTAGAGCAGGTGGATACGGGGGAGTAGATTTATATAAAAACCTTGAAGGTTATTCTGATTCTGATTTGATAAAAAAATCAATGCAAGAAGCTGAAAAGATCGAAAAACAACTGGTGGTGCAATCAAAATCATTTGATGAAGTAGTTAAATTAGCAAAAAATAAAGAAAAAATGTTAGCTCATTTGCCCGCTATTCAACCGGTACAAAATAAAGATTTGAAGAGAATGGCCTCCGGATATGGTATGAGAATACATCCAATATTAAAAACCAGAAAAATGCATTGGGGAATGGATTTTTCAGCTAAAACAGGTACACCAATTTATGCTACAGCAGATGGCATTGTAACACATGCAGGCTGGAAAGCTAACGGTTATGGTCAGCATGTTGTTATTAATCATGGTTTTGGTTACGAAACACTTTATGGACATATGAATAAAGTTGCTGTAAAAAAAGGACAAAAGGTCAAAAGAGGTGAAATCATAGGTTATGTGGGCAATACAGGACTATCTGCAGGCCCGCACTGCCATTATGAAGTACATGTTAATGGAAGAAAAGTTAATCCTATTAATTATTATTATAATGATTTGACACCTCAAATGTATGCACAATTAAGAAAGTTGGCCAAAGAAGAAAACCAATCTTTAGACTAATGGCAAACCTTCCGGATAAATTATATTACCGAACCGGTGAAATTGCTAACGCCTTTAATGTCAATCCCTCGTTAATTCGTTATTGGGAAAGAGAGTTTTCCTTTATATTAAAACCCAAAAAAAATGCTAAAGGCGAAAGACTTTATTCTAAAAAAGAACTTGAACAATTTCGGCTTATATATCATCTGGTCAAAGAAAAAGGCTTTACCCTTGAAGGAGCTAAAAAAACAATTAAAGCTAGCCGACAAAAAATCAATAAGAATTTATCTATCATTGACCGTTTAGAGTACGTTAAAACAGAATTAAAAAAAATAAGAGAAAACTTATGATTTTTTCGTATTTTTACAAAAAACTAAATTAAAAAATTGATTATGAAAAAATCCTTAGCAGTTTTAGGTGGTATTTTATTACTCGCTTTTATTTTATATCGTTTTTTTGTCGGCTTTTATAATACCGGCGTCGAATATCAAGAAAATGCCAAAACAGCATGGTCAAAAGTAGAAAGCGCTTATCAAAGAAGAGCCGATTTAATTCCAAATTTGGTCAATACCGTAAAAGGTTATGCCGCACATGAAAAAGGTACTTTGGAAGCTGTTGTAAATGCAAGAGCAGCAGCAACCCAAACCAAAATAGATCCAACTAATATAACTCCTGAACAATTGGCTAAATTTCAACAAGCACAACAAGGCTTGAGCGGTGCTTTGAGCCGGTTATTGGTTACAGTTGAAAAATATCCGGAACTAAAAGCCGATCAGCATTTTAGTGAATTGCAAAGCCAACTGGAAGGAACTGAAAACCGTATTAAAGTTGAACGTGATCGTTATAATGATGCGGTTAATAAATATAATATTTATATCAGAAAATTTCCGGGTAATTTATTAGCTGGTATGTTCGGATTTAAACCAATGGCTCGTTTTCAAAGTGATAAAGGCGCCGAAAAAGCACCAAAAGTAGAATTTTAAATGACTCCGGAAGCTTTTTTAAACTCTGAGGAAGAACAACGTATAATTGCAGCTATTAAGCAGGCTGAGAATAACACTTCGGGTGAAATTCGTGTACATTTAGAATCAAAAAATAAAGAAAAACCTTCCATGCAATATGTTTGGGAGGTTTTTAATAAAATTGGTATGACACAAACAAAAGCAGCAAATGGTGTTTTATTTTATATTGATGTGAAACATAGACAGCTGACTATTATAGCCGATAAAGGTATAAATGAAGTAGTTCCATCTGATTTTTGGAAAGATGTAACAAAAGTTGTACTCAATCAATTTAAAAATTCGTCTTATGCCGATGGCTTGGTCGAGGGGATATTATTGGTGGGAGAAAAATTAAAAACTTTTTTTCCACATCAAACAGATGACCGTAATGAACTACCTGACGAAATTTCTAAAAACTAATGCGTGTGAAGTATTTTTTAAGCCTTTTATTCAGTTTACTTTTTTATTTTTTACCTAACCAGTTTTTAGCTCAGAGTGGTGTAGAAAACGATATACCGCCCTTAAAAATAGAAGCTGACGGTTTGCCAGCCAAACCTTCACTATCTGTTCAAAAGACACATTCTGTTTATGATTACGCTCAACTCTTATCACCGCAACAACGACGGATGTTAGAGCAAAAATTAAGCAAATATTATGACTCCACATCTACCCAAATAGTGATTGCCACAGTACATAAAGTTAATGATGATATTGCACTTTATGGTACCGAATGGGCACACAAATGGGGCATAGGACAGCAAGGGCAAGATAATGGCTTGTTAATACTGATTTCAAAAGATGATCATAAAATAACTATTCGTACAGGTTATGGGCTCGAAGACCGGTTAACAGATGCTTTATCTAAAAGAATTATTACTCGTGATATTATTCCTTATTTTAAGAAGGAACAATATTTTGAAGGTTTAAACAAAGCTGTTGATGATATTATTAAAGTTTTAGACGGAGCTTATCAGAATAATTTAAAACCTGAAAAAGAAGGTATACCAATTTGGATAATTATCATATTTATAATTATATTTTTTATCCTGGTTTCAAGAGGGGCCGGCGATCAAAATTCTGGTGGTTGGCGATCCGGAGGCGGTCCTATTATCTTTTCAAGTGGCGGTCGCAGCTCTTGGAGTGGTGGCGGCAGCTCTTGGGGCGGTGGTGGATTTAGTGGCGGCTTCGGCGGTGGCGGCTTCGGTGGTGGCGGTGCGAGCGGCAGTTGGTAATTACTTATTTTAAAAGATCTTTACTTTTAAGATCTATGCCTTTTAATGATAAATAAGAGCCGTTAAGTTTGATTTCAAGGGCAAACTCAGCTATACTTTGTTTCTTAAACTTCTCCATTAAAGCTTTCTTAAATGGCGCAACAATGTGATGTACAGGACATGGATTTTCATCACTACATCTTGGCAAACCTAAAAAACATCCTTCAAAAACATTAACATGCTCCATAATATTTAAAATTTTCTCTACATTATTTTGTAAGTTTTCCCGTGAAGTGTAAAATCCGCCTCCGGGGCCTTTGGCAGAAGAGATAATTCCTGATTTTGCCATTTTTTGTAAAATCTTAGCCATAAAAGATAAAGGAATTTCGAGCTCGTTTGCAATATCTTTAGCTCCGAATTTACGATTGTTTGAGCTGTTTTCAGCTAGAAATAAAATAGAACGAATAGCATATTTAGATGCGTTTGAAAGCATAAATAATTTTTTTTTATAAAAATATTAAATCTTTTTTTAAGTCTCCTGACAAATCTCTGTTAGCTATAATATTTTATAATTTCTTACCTTTGAATTTTAATATTATGCTTTATGCAAGAAGATTTGAGTAATTATCGCCGGGTATATCAAAAGGGACATCTAGATGAAACAAATATACCTGAAAATCCCATAGAAATGTTTCGTGACTGGTTTTATGAAGCCCAACAAAATGAAGATTGTATTGAAGTTAATGCCATGAGCTTGGCAACTAACGGCTTAGATGGTTTTCCGCGAATACGGGTGGTCTTATTAAAGAAATTTACTTGGGAAGGATTTGTTTTTTATACCAATTATGAAAGTGAAAAAGGGCGCGCTATAACCCAAAATCCATATGTGTCGTTGGCTTTTTTTTGGCCTAAATTAGAGCGTCAAATAATTATAAAAGGAATTGCCGAAAAATTACCCGAAAATTTATCAGACGGATACTTTGAAATGCGCCCAAGAGGGAGCCAAATTGGCGCTTGGGCATCACCGCAAAGTCAAGTAATACCGGGAAAAAAGTTTTTAGAAGAACGCTATAAACAATATGAGAAACAATTTGAGGGTCAGGAAATACCTAGGCCACCACATTGGGGCGGCTATATTGTAAAGCCCGTAGAAATAGAATTTTGGCAAGGACGGCCTAATCGTCTCCATGATCGGATTAGGTATACTTTACAAAAAGATTACCAATGGCAGATTGACCGTTTAGGTAGTTAAGATCAATAATTAATCTTACAAAATCTTTATTTAAATGCTTTTGAGCTATGATTAAGCCTCAATATTTATTTGTATATTTGTATATATTTAGTGAATGTTATTATGAGTAAAAAAGCATCTAACGAACAAGAAAAGAAAGATCAAAGGGCCAAAAAAACTGCTTTTTATGAGCGTTTGAAAGAAGAACTTGATAAAAATAATGATTGGCCTACAACTTATATGTATAAATTTATTGTGCCAAATGAGGAAGCTAATGTGGAGAAAATAGCAGCTCGTTTTGCCGATAAACCAAAAGATTTAAAAAAGAACTACTCTAAAACAGGAAAATATGTCAGTATTACAGTAGTTACAGAAGAAAATAATCCAGATGCGGTAATTAATCGATATAAATCAATGGAAGATATTGATGGATTAGTTGCTCTATAAAATATTAAAATATGAGTTTAGACGAAAAAAAATACATTTATAACACAGATAGAGACGCTTTGATTATACCGGAATACGGTCGTTATATTCATGAAATGGTTGATTATTTGAAAACTATTGAAGACCGTGATAAGCGCAATAAAAATGCATTAGCAATTATCAAATTATTGGGAAAACAAAATCCTCACTTACGAGATGTCCCGGATTTTCAACATAAATTATGGGACCATTTATTTATTATGGCTAATTTTGATTTAGATGTTGATGCGCCATTTCCAAAGCCAAGTCCTGAAAAACTTAAAGCCAAGCCCGAAAAATTACCCTATCCAAAAAAAGGTTATCAGTTTCGTTTTTATGGCCATATTATTAAAAAAATGATAGATGAAGCCGTAAAATGGGAAGATGGCGAATTGAAAGATCGTTTGATACAAACGATTGCCAACCATATGAAAAAAAATTATTTAACCTGGAATAAAGACTCGGTAAGTGATCAAGTAATTTTTGAACATTTACGAATTTTATCAGAAGGTAAAATTGATTTAAAAGCTAGTGAAAATGAACTTCGGGAAGCCAGTCAACTGGTAAAAAAACGAAAAAATAACAACCACTATAAACAAAAAAATTACAGAAAAAAACGTAATTAATGGGGACATTTATCATTGAAGGCGGTCATAAACTTAAAGGAGCTATTACGCCACAAGGAGCTAAAAATGAAGCTTTGCAAATAATTAGTGCCGTTTTATTAACTGACGAGGAAGTCGAAATTTCCAATATTCCTGATATTATTGATGTTAATAAACTTATTGATATTCTCAGAAATTTAGGCGTTAAAATTAAAAAAAAGGCTAAAGGAACTTTTACTTTTCAAGCTGATGATCTGAATTTAGATTATTTGCAATCTGACGAATTTAAAAATAAAGGCGGCGGTTTGAGAGGTTCCATTATGATTATGGGACCATTATTGGCACGTTTTGGCCAGGCATACATGACCAAGCCGGGAGGTGACAAAATTGGCCGTAGACGTTTAGATACACATTTTGAAGGCTTCATTAAATTAGGAGCGGCATTAGATATTGATGAGGATAAACATTTTTTTAAAGTATATGCAGACCAATTAAAAGGCGCCAGCTTACTTTTAGATGAAGCGTCAGTTACAGGTACAGCCAATATTTTATTAGCAGCTGTTTTAGCCAAAGGTACCACAACAATTTATAATGCAGCTTGTGAACCATATATTCAGCAGCTAAGTAAAATGCTAAATCGCATGGGAGCTAAAATTTCCGGTATTGGTTCTAATTTACTGACCATTCAGGGTGTAGAAAAGCTCTCAGGTACAACGCATCGTATATTGCCCGATATGATAGAAATTGGCAGTTGGATAGGAATGGCTGCCATTACAAAGTCTGAAATTACAATTAAAAATGTCAGTTGGGAGAATTTAGGGCAAATACCACGGGTTTTTAAAAAATTAGGCATCAAATTAGAACGCCGTGATGATGATATCTACATTCCGCCACAAGAGCATTACACGATTCAAACTTTTATGGATGGTTCTATTTTAACAGTTGCCGACGCCCCTTGGCCAGGTTTTACACCTGATTTGTTAAGTATTGTTTTAGTTACAGCTATTCAAGCCCAGGGTGTTGTACTAATTCATCAAAAAATGTTTGAAAGCCGCTTGTTTTTTGTCGATAAATTGATTGATATGGGAGCGCAAATTATTTTAAATGATCCGCATAGAGCCACTGTAATAGGCTTAAACCACAAAAATGCATTGCGCCCAACCACTATGACGTCTCCTGATATTAGAGCCGGAGTTTCTTTACTTATTGCAGCTTTAGCTGCTAATGGCAAAAGTATTATTCATAACATTGAACAAATAGATAGAGGTTATGAAGCTATAGATGAAAAGTTAAACAAATTAGGAGCTAAAATTGAACGAATTTAAAAACCAAGAAATGATTCCTACACAATTAGATAGCTGGAAAAGCATTGAAAAATATTTTAGACAAATAAAAGACCAACCTTTAAAATCATTTATAACTACACAACATTTAGAACGATTTACCAAAGATTTTAACCACATTTATTTTGACTTTTCCAAGCACCGAATAGATCATCAGTTACATGATTTATTTATACATTTTGCACAAGATATGGAAATTGATAAAGCTGTTAAAGCTATGTTTTCCGGTGAATTGATCAACAAAACAGAGCAACGTGCAGTTTTACATACAGCTTTAAGACAACAAAATGAAGTACCGGTAAAAGTTAAGGGTGAAAATGTGATTCCGCTTATCAAGAAAACCGACCTAAAAATTAAAAATTTTGTTGATGCTGTACTCAGTGGTCAATGGAAAGGAATAACCGGCAAGCCTATTACTAATGTCGTAAATATTGGTATTGGTGGTTCTGACTTGGGACCTAAAATGGTAATAGAAGCATTAACAGAGTTTCGGACACCACTTAAACTTAAATTTATTTCAAATATTGATCCTTTTGAGCTCGATCGTCTTTTGCAAAATATCGATTTGGAATCAACATTATTTTTAGTTGTATCCAAATCATTTTCTACACAAGAAACTTTAACTAATGCTAAAGCATTACAACAAATTTATATCCAAAAATATGGAAAAGAAAGTATTGCTAAACATTTTGCCACAGTTAGTACTCAAATAAGTAAAGCAAAAGAATTTGGAATACATCCTGATAATATTTTTCCAATGTGGGATTGGGTAGGAGGACGCTATTCATTATGGAGTCCGGCAGGCATCGCAATTGCTTTCGGCGTTGGGTATGATAATTATGCATATTTAAAAAAAGGGGCTTATGAAATGGATCAACATTTTAAAAATACCGAAATCCTTTCAAATATCCCTATTTTGGCTGCATTTTTAACAATTATATATAATAATCTGTGTCAATATGAAACAGAAGCTTATATTCCTTATGCCGATAAACTCAAGTTTTTACCTGATTTCTTACAGCAATTAATAATGGAAAGTAATGGTAAATCTACAAGTCTGTCCGAAAAAAAGGTTTTTTGGCAAACAGGTAACATCGTGTGGGGCAATGTGGGTACTAATGCGCAGCATTCATTTTTTCAATTACTTCATCAAGGTACTAAAATAGTTCCTGTAACTTTCATTGCTGAAAAAACAAATAAAACAACTAAATTTCCCGATCATCATTTAATTTTATTAGCAAATATGCTTGCACAAGCAGAAGCATTAATGACCGGTGAAAAAAATGATATACCTTATAAAAACTTTGAAGGTAACCGACCTTCAACCACGATATTATTAGATAATATTACACCCGAAACATTAGGAAGTTTACTAGCATATTATGAACATAAAACTTTTGTTGAAGCTTGGCTATGGCAAATAAATGCCTTTGATCAATTTGGAGTAGAACTTGGCAAGAAGCTGGCAAAGAATGTTTTAACAGATTTAAAATCAGTCCAATTAAAACCAACTCATGACCTTTCTACTCAAACATTAATCGAAAGAATAAAAGTGAAAAAAAATCGATCTTAAAAAGTCGATTTTTTATTTTTATAAAGTTTGATTTTGTCTTTAAAGATAATCATTATTAAAATGCCAATTGCTAAAAGACCGTAAAGGTACATATCAATTGGAACTCCGGGAGGAGGCGGAGCGCCTCTTTGAGGTGCTGGTGGAAACTTATTAGCAGCCATCGCAGTAGAGGCGACAAATAAAGTAAAAATGCTTAAGGAAAACTTCATAAAGTGAATATTTTAACACAGCAAATATAAGAACTTTTTTTAAAGTGTTAAAATAATTAGAAAAAAAAGTGGACCCAGCTGGGCTCGAACCAGCGACCCCCTGATTATGAGTCAGGTGCTACTAACCAACTGAGCTATGGGTCCAGCAACAAATTGCGATTGCAAATATAAGACTTTTTGATAACTTCAAAAAAAAAATTCTTTTTTTTTTCTAATTTATTTTTGCCGGTTTCTTCATTTTATATTCATTTTATTTTATGTATTTTTAAGCCATAAAATAATTAGTTATGCAAAAAAGAATCATCGAATGTGTCCCAAATATTAGTGAAGGGCGCGATATAATTAAGATAAATGAAATAGCCAAGCAGGTAGAGACAGTAGAAGGTGTTAAACTTTTAGATATCGATCCGGGAAAAGCGACTAATAGAACTGTTATTACATTTGTTGGAGAGCCTGAGCAAGTTATAGAAGCAGCTTTTAGATTGATAAAAAAAGCGAAAGAATTAATTGATATGCGACAACATAAAGGCGAACATCCTCGTTTTGGAGCAACAGATGTTTGTCCCTTGGTACCAATTGCCAATATCAGTATGGATGAAGTAGCAGCATATGCCAGAGAGCTCGGAAAGCGTGTAGGAGAAGAATTGCATATACCGGTTTATTTATACGAAAATGCTGCTTCAGAAGAAAAAAGACGAAACTTGGCAAACGTGCGTGCCGGAGAATATGAAGGTTTGGCCGAAAAATTGCAAAATCCTGATTGGCAGCCTGATTTTGGACCGAATAAAATAAATGATGAAGTTTTAAAATCGGGAGCTATTGCGATTTCAGCACGTGATTTTTTGGTTGCTTATAATGTTAATTTAAATACCACTTCTACTCGTCGGGCCAATGCTATAGCATTTGATATTCGGGAAGCCGGAAGAATTAAACGTGAAGGTAATCCCATAACAGGAAAAAAGGTTTTAGATGAAAATGGTAAACCTGTGCGTATTCCGGGAAAATTTAAAGGTGTTAAAGGTATCGGATGGTTTATTGAAGAGTACGGTATTGCACAAGTTTCATATAATATTACTGACATTAAAGCAGCTCCTGTTCACTTGGTTTTTGATGAGACAGTCAAATCAGCTGAAAAAAGAGGTATAAGAGTCACCGGTTCTGAAATTATAGGATTGGTGCCTAAAAAGGTGTTAATAGATGCAGCTGATTACTTTTTGACCAAACAAAAACGTTCTTTGGGTATTTCCGAACAGGAAAAAATCTTGATAGCCGTCAAATCATTAGGAGCAGATGATTTAAAACCTTTTAAACCAGAAGAAAAGATAATAGAATATTTACTAGAAAAGGACGAACCATCTAAATTGATAGATCTTACTTTAAATGAATTTGCTAATTTGACAGCTTCCGAAGCTCCTGCTCCCGGAGGCGGTTCAATTGCTGCCTATGTTGCAGCACTTGGCGTTTCTTTAGGTGCAATGGTTGCTAATTTATCTTCTCACAAAAGAGGTTGGGATGATAAGTGGCATTTTTATTCTGACTGGGCAGTTAAAGGACAAGATTATAAAAAACAACTTATGCATTTAGTTGATGAAGATACAAAAGCTTTTAATCGTATAATGTCAGCCTTTCGTTTGCCCAAAAAAACTAATGCAGAGAAACAATATCGTATAGAAGCTATTGAAGCAGCAACTTTGTATGCAACAGAAATACCTTTGAAAGTTATGAAAACAGCTTTAGATTCAATGGAAGTGATGGCAGCAATGGCCGAAACAGGGTTGCCGGCATCAATAACAGATGCTGCCGTTGGAGCTTTGGCTGCTAGAACAGGCGTTTACGGTGCTTACTTTAACGTAAAAATTAATGCTGCAGGTTTGAAAGATAAAGATAAAGCACGTGAGCTATTAAATAAAGCTTATGAAATTTTAACTTTAACTATTCAGAAGGAAGCGGAAATATTAAAAACTGTTGAAAGTAAAATGGTCGAATAAGACACATTTATAACTAATAATTAAAAGGGCTGGCCAAAAATATTGACCAGCCCTTTTTCAACTTAACTAACTATGAAAAAAACTACTTTTCCATATTTTTTTTCTCTTGTTGAGATATTTTGACTTTTAAACTAATTAGTAGCAGAATAAAAGAAACAATACTAATAGATAATAATTGTTTAATTTCCTGACTAATATGATAGATATTACCACCATAAAAGGCAATTTTTTTGCTTGCATTTAAAAAGGGAGTCAATGGAATCCAATTGGATATATTTTGAATCCACGAAGGCATAGCCATTATCGGCCAAGTAAATCCACTTAAAATAAAAGCCGGTGTTGAAATTACCATTAGAAATTCGGTAGCTTTTAATTGATTAGGAATTAAAATAGAAAATAACATTCCTATTAACATTGCTGCAATGGTTAATAAGCCGGTCAAAATCAGCATAGAAAAATTGTATAAGTTTAAATCAACCTTGAACCAACTTAAAAACATGGCTAAAATAGTCCAGTTAATTATAGAGAACAGTATAAAAGGTGTAGCTTTTAGAGCCATTAAATACAAAGGGTTTTTACTAACGTTTAACAGTTTTATAAAATAACCATCTTCAAAATCACGGGCAAAAACCAGCGCCATAGCCAAAAAAATTACCTGTTGCATAATAGCTCCCAAAAGTCCCGGTAGCATAAAGTATTCATAATTGCTATTAGGGTTATAAAGCTTATGGTAGTTGGTTTTAAAAGCTTCAAAATTTTGGTATGCCTGAGCTACCGGCATGCCTTGTTTTTTTAGGGTTTCAATTTCGATACCTGCTTTTAGAGTTTGTAGTACTTTTTGAATGTTTTTACTGGCAAAATTGGCAATTAAGATATTACTCATATCCAATTCTATATTGATCTCCGGATATCTTTTTTGTAAAATATTTTTTTCGAAATTTGTTGGTATTTCAATAACAGCAGCATAAGCATTTTTAATCATTAGATCTTTAATATCACTTTTTTCAAAATAAACTTTTACTACTTTAAGTGTTTCATTATCATTTAAAGCTTCTATTATTTTATCGGACAAAGGAGTATGGTCTTCATCAACCACTATAATAGGAATATTGGTGACTTTGGCCTTTTGATAAACATATCCAAACAAAAGTCCATAAGCCAAAGGAGCACCGAAAAATATGGCCATTACGACATCATTTTGAAAAATGCGTTTAAATTCATTTTTAAGTAATTTAATAAATGTTTTCATACTCATTATTTTACCAATATCGTTGCATTTTGATAAAGATTCCGTGTGTCTTGTTTATTGACAGGTACAATTTTTAATTCGTAAACAGATTCAGTCAATTGGTAAGCTTCTGACGGCGCTGTTATATCGGCGTAACGTGGGAGTTGTATGATGGCCGCAATTTGTCCTTTAAAATTTTTCTTAGTGTATGGATCAGTCAAAATAAGTGTTTGATTTACTTTATATTGATGAATTTTGGATTCCGGAATAGTTAAGCGGATATAAGTTTTTTGAGGTAAATATCCAGCAATTAAACTATACCCCGGTGTTGCTAATTCGCCTTTTTGCAAGCTAATGGTTGCAATATGCATATCCTGAGGTGCAATCAAATACTTTTCTGATAATGCGGTTTTAACTTCTTTTAATTTGCCCAAAGCTCTTTTTAGCTGCCCTTTTGCTTGTTCAATAATTTCTTTTCGAGTTCCTTTTAAAACTTCTTTTTGTTTGGCTTGCAAAGCTGCAACTTGAGCTTTAGCCATTTTCCATTTCATTTTTACTTCATCTAATTTTTGTATTGGTACTAATGAGTCTTTGGCCATATTTTGCAAACGTTTGTATGAATCTTCTGCAAAAGCCAGCTGCGCTTGAGCCGCTGCTAATTTTCCATCTATTTGTTTTACTTGTTCTATAGTTGCACCATTGTAAGCCATGCGCAATTGTGCTTTAGCAGCTTGTACAGCACCTTGTGCTTGTTCATATTTGGCTTCAATTTCAGGAATGTTTAATACAAGTAAAGTGTCTCCTTTGTGTACTATTTGCCCTTCTTTTATATTTATTTGTGCAATGCGTCCGGGAACTTTACTACTCAAGTAAATAGTTTCTTGTTTTACTTTTCCTCGTAATTCAGTTATTTTATGATTTCTGCTGCAAGCAGTTGAGGTCAGGACGAGTAAGATGATGATAATGTTTAAAATTCTTTTCATAAGGCTCATATTCACTTTTAGTTATTTATAATATCTAACAAATCTTTACGATATAATAGTTCAATGGCAGCTTGTCTTTGTTGGTAATAAGCTTTTTGTAAGTTAAAATTTGCTGTTTGCCAGTTAGTTAATGCTGTCAAGACTTTTGTGATATCTGTTAACCCGTTTTTGTATTGTTTACTAACCATATCATAAGTTGATTTGGCTAAATCAACAGCCTGATGTTGCATGTCAATTTCTTTTAAACCTATTTCATAATTTAATTTGGCATTTTTGGTGGCAAGGTTTAGTAGATCACGTGTTTGTACAATTTTTTCTTGATAGATTTTTGCTTCCAGTTTGGTTTTGCGAGCATTATCATAAGCTTTTAAGCCATCAAATAATTGCCATTTTGCGCCAATGGCAACATACCATTTTGGGTCAAGCATTGACAGATCTTTGTCTGTGAGTTCATAATGTCCTTTTATAGCAATTTTGGGAATATATTTGCTATAAGACATTTTTTGTTGGTAATTTTTGGCTTTTACAGCTTCTTCCAAACTGCTTATTTCGATGGGTTTTATTGTTTTGTCTATAATGCTTTCAGGAAGTAAAAGTGGTTTTAAATCAGGGTGAAGCGCTTTTATTACAGGCGTATTTTCGCCGGTTAATTGTATCAATTTGGTTTGTAACAAGACTTTTTGTCTTTGCAAATCATTGCGTTTAATATTAAGGTTTTGTCGCGCTAAAGCAATACGTTTTAGGTCTAGTTGTATGGCTAATCCATTTTTTAAAGCAGATTTAGCTTTTTTTTCTTGTAGGTTTAATTGTTTTTGTGCAGCCTTTAAAACTTTTTCAGATGCTTCGAGTAAGGCTAATTGATCATAAGTATTTGCCACTTCTTTAATGGTATTTTTCAAGGCTATTTTTTTGGCGTAAGTCAAAGCTTTTTCTTTATGCTTTGTAGCTTTAATAGCATAACTAGCCTCAAAACCACTAAAGATAACCCAATGTATATCTGCCGATGATTTTAACAGATTTTGATTTGTAATAGGCGGAATGTCACTTACTGGTATGTTTGGTGGTAATGCTGCATTAAAAGGTATACCTAATTGTTCTTTAATGAGTAATTTTTCGGTCCCTAGTAAAAGTAATTGTAGTTGTGGATCTAGAATAATGGCGTCATTTAAATGTGTATAAGATGCATTTAAACTTAAATGTGGCAAAAATGTTTTATAAGCTTTTTGTCGATCAATTTGGGTTTGTTTAATTTTGTATTCATCAATTTTGATATCATGATTTTTATCAATAGCCTTAACAATCAGTTTTTTTAAAATAGGGTCAAAACTTTGACTTAAAACCGGTTGTGACCAGCTCCATAAGATAGTTAGTAATAGTATTATTTTTTTTCCATCCTTCATTTTACAAACATTTATTGTTTCTAATAACAGGATGCAAAATTAGGATGGAAGACTATTAAATCTTTTGACCTATATCAAAAAATTAGATTTCGGACCGAATTCGGCTTAAGGTTTCTTGGGTGATACCTAAATAAGATGCAATGTGGCCTAAGGGCGCGCGGTAGGCTATATCAGGGTATTTGTCAATTAGAAATGCATAACGCTCTTTGGCTGTTTGAAACTGAATGGCATTAAGTTTATCAACTAAATCTGTTAACAAATCAATAGATACACGGCGGCCAAAACGTTCTACACAGTGATATCTATCAAAAAGTTTTTGTAGATTATCGTAAGAAATTTCATATGTAATGCTATTTTCCAACAATTCCATTTGGTATAGACTTGGTTTTTGTTGAAAAAAACTTTCGACACTTACCATGAGGTTGTTGTCACTAAAAAACCATACGGTAACATCTTTTCCTTTTTCATTATAATAATAACTACGTGCCAAGCCTTTTTCAATAAAATATAATTTTTTACAGGTTTGTCCTTGTTCAAGGATCTGTGTTCCTTTTGGTAAATTTACTTTTTTAAAATAGCCACACATTTCTTGTAATACAGACTGAGGCATGTCTACAACCGATTGGATAAATTTTTCTAATTTCATAAGTTGCAAAAATACATAAAAAACATGGGCATAAATGTTTTATCTAACCTTTGATTTAGTTCTTAGATGAAGCTGTTTTGTTAGTTTCTATTTTTTGTTTTGCTAAATTTAACACCATTTCATATTGTTGTTTTCGCGTTAAATTGCTATTGTCTATTTTGATTGCATCAGGCGTTTGAATCAAAGGAGAAGTGCTTCTTTCAGAATCTATTTTATCACGTTTTTTTACATTATCTAAGACTTCTTGTAGATTTATATCAAGTCCTTTGTTTTTTAGTTCTTGATAGCGTCTTTGTGCGCGTATGTTTGGGTCAGCTGTCATAAATATTTTCAATTCTGCATCCGGAAAGACAACAGATCCTATGTCACGGCCATCCATTACAACACCTTTTTTTTGTCCGATTTGACGTTGTTGTGCTACCAATTTTTGTCGCACTTCGGGTATAGCGGCAATGTCACTAACAAAATTTGAAACCTGCATTTTTCTAATTTCCGATTCAATATTTTTACCGTTTAAATAGACTTCGGCAAAGCCTTTTTCAGGATTATATTTAAAATCGATATCAATATTATCAAGGTCTTTAATAAGTTGTGTTTTATTGAAATGCTTAGGAGAAATTAAGTTGTTTTTTAGGGCATAAAATGTAACGGCACGGTACATTGCTCCTGTGTCGATATATATATAGTTTAAAGCTTTAGCAATTTGTTTGGCAAGGGTGCTTTTTCCGGTTGATGAATATCCGTCTATGGCTATTATGATATCATTTTTCATGTACTATAATTCATTTAAATTCAGGGTTAAACTCACAAAGTTGGCGCCGGCGGCATAGTTGTAATTGCTGTAGGCATAATTTATTTCGACTTTACGTAACTGTAAGCTAAAGCCAAAATTAAGACCACTGCCAAAACGTTCATCTTTTTGGCTTAGTTCTGCACTACGTCTAAAATTGTAGCCTGCTCTTAAATTAAATTTTTTTCTGGGAAACAATTCGACACTTATGATAGTATGTCGGAAAATTTCATCTGCAAAATTAGTATTTTCTGTAATAATATTGCCGTTTGGATCTTCAATATTATGCGCCGGATTGTTAAAGGCTAAATCTGTAATTTGTAAATTTTCAAAGCTAATAAACCATTTAAAAGGAGCATGCTTAAAGGTTTTTGAAAATGTTAGTCCCAATTCTAAAGGTAAATCTTCTTTCTGACCTTGATATGTTGATAGTTGAAAACCGGCATTACGAGCTACTAAACCAAAGTTTAAGCCTTTTTCTGAATTTTGATATAATATACCCAAATCAAATATTATAGCAGTTGATGAATAATTTTCAAGACTGGATAACACAAATTTCATATTAAGGCCGGCATGCCAATTTGATTGTGGAAAATGATAGGCATATCCTGTGATTAAAGCGCCTTCACTAGCTCCAAATTGTCCGGTTCTGTTACCATTTTCATCGGCATATGTAAAACTTCCGTAATTGATATAACTCAGTGCAAAATAAAGTGTGCCTATTTTTTTTATTGCCGGTGCATAAGCGACATTGCCATAATTAATATCACTTAAATAATCGGTGTAATTCAGACCTAGTTTACCATTAATGTTTGTATTTAATGTGGCAGGATTAAAAGCCGGTTGAAAAATATCTGATTTTAAGCCGGTATATATTTTGCCTCCTAAGGCTGCTTGTTTGGCGGAAACAGCTAAATTTAAAAAATTGAAAATGGTTTTACCACCTATTTGCCCGTAGGTAAAAGTGCTGATAAAGAGTATGATTAGTAAGAGATGCCCCCGCATACAGTGACTTTAAATTATAAACGATAAATATACAGAATTATTTTAAAATTTTTCTACTCGTAATACCTTTTCAACACCTTCAATCTTCTTTAAATCTTTAATGACTTGTTTTAAATGATCTGTGTTTTTGATGTACAATGCAATGTCGCCTTCAAAAATACCGCCTTGCTCTTTTAAATTGACATTTTTCATATTGAGCTGTTCATCATCAGTAATAAGTCTGGTGATATCTTTTGCCATGCCCGGACGATCAAATCCTTTTATTTTTAAATGAACTATAAAATCATGTTTGGAAGAATCTATCCAGCGGGCCGATAGTATACGGTATGCATAATTGGAATGCAAACTTAAAGCATTTGGGCAACTTTTTTTATGAACTTTAATACCTTCATTAATTGTCGTAAAACCAAAAATATCATCTCCCGGAATAGGATTGCAACAATTGGCTAATTTATAATCGAGTTGTTGTTCGTCTGGGCCGAATACTATAGTGTCATAATTAAGTGAGATATCATCCTTTGAAGTTTGAAATTTGGAAGGTTTACGTCTTAATTTTTTCTTGAAGAAGTCAAACAAAACATTTGAACGCGCCGAAGCAAAGTTTTTTAACATTTTGTTATCTATAATACCGGCGCCAACATTATAAAATAAATCTTTACTGGTTTTTAAATTGAAAAAATTTACTAAATTATTAATCGTATTTTCATTAAATTTAATTTTGAGTTGTTTGAGTTTGCGCTGCAAAATTTCTTTACCTTCTTCAATGATATCATTTTGTTCTTGTTTGAGATAAGTTTTAATTTTTGATTTTGCACGTCCTGTTACGACAAAATCTAACCAGTTGCGTCTTGGTTTTTGTGTAGGGGAAGTAATAACTTTTACCACATCACCACTACGAAGCCGGTAGTTGAGTTGGACTAGCTTGCCGTTGACTATGGCACCGCGGCAATGCTTGCCTATATCAGTATGAATACTGAAAGCAAAATCAAGAGGTGTGGCATTTTTTGGAAGTGATATAATATCGCCATCAGGAGTTAACACAAAAATTTCTTTGGCAAACAGATTTAATTTAAAATCTTCAATAAAATCCACGGCATTGTCATCCTGATTTTCAAGTAAATCTTTTAATTTGTTTAGCCAGCCTTCGATACCTATTTCTCCTTTAGAACCATGTTTATATTTATAATGAGCTGCATAACCTTTTTCAGCTATTTCATTCATTCTTTCTGAGCGAATTTGAACTTCGACCCATTTTTTTTCAGGTCCCATAACTGTAGTGTGTAAAGCTTCGTAACCTGTTGATTTAGGATGTGAAATCCAGTCTCGCAATCTGCTCGGATTAGGTTTGAAGTGATCGGTAACTATTGAATAAATTTTCCAAGCTAAGAATTTTTCGTTGGTTTTATTAGACTTATAAATAATACGAATGGCAAATTTGTCATAGACTTCTTCAAAACTAACTTTTTTAGTGCGCATTTTGCGATAAATGGAAAATATAGACTTAAATCGTCCCAGAATTTCAAAATCTAAACCTTCTTCAACTAAAGAACTTTTGATAATATCTTTAAATTTTTCAAGATAGGCAGTTTGCTCTTCTTTTGATTCTTCTATTTTATTTTCTATTTCATGGTATATTTCAGGTTCGGTATATTTTAAACCAAGGTCTTCTAGTTGTGATTTTATGTTATATAAGCCTAATTTGTGGGCCAAAGGTGCATAAATATAAAGCGTTTCTGAAGCTATTTTCTCTTGTTTATATTTAGGCATGCTGTCCATAGTTTGCATATTGTGCAAGCGATCAGCTATTTTTATTAAAATTACCCTTACATCTTCATTGAGTGTCAATATCATTTTACGAAAATTTTCGGCCTGCAAAGACAAATCTTTATCGGGTTTTAATTGTTTTATTTTGGTTAGCCCCCGAACTATTCGGCTGATTTTTTGGCCAAACATTTCATAAATATCTTCATGTGTAAGTGCCGTGTCTTCTACTGTGTCATGTAGTAGAGCTGAAGCAATTGAAATAGCTCCCAAACCAATATCTTTTGCAACAATTTGGGCTACATTTATAGGATGAAAAATATAGGGTTCACCGGATTTTCGCCTTTGGCCATCATGAGCTTTTAAAGCTACTTTATAAGCTTTTTTTATCAATGCTTGTTCTTGTCTATCAATTTTTTGATAGGTCGAATGCATCAAATCATTAAAAGCTTTTTCAATTTGCTTTTGCTCTTCTGGAGTATAATCCGTTTTTTCCTTCATAAGATAGGGCTTTAAACTAACAAATTTATTAAAAATGCAGGAAGCATACTAAAACATAATTCCCTTTTTTAAAGATTGTTTTAGGTTTAAAATTTTCTATAAAAGTTATTTTACAAAGATGATAGAATAAATTCGCATTTCATAATTTTTAGTTACAAAAACTATCTTTAAAAAATCAGTTGTCTTTTCTATTGAGTTTTGCTGATTTTATTATAAAATCAAGTCTAAATTGTTTACTTGTAGCCCTTAAAATTATTCCGATTTTGAATGTCTGTAATAGTAGGCTATAACCAAGCTAACCATTTCATTATAGGATTTTATTCCGGATTTTTGTTGATTTAATTTTAAATAGGCATCATAAGTTTTGGAAAAATTAATAGGAAAACGATATCGCTTGTGAAAATTTTGTGCTTCTTTATAATTTTTTAAAATACCTATATTAATTTTTTTTAAATATTCTTTAAATAAATCAGAATCATATTGTTTTAATTCAATTAAAAAATAGTATAGCGCATCAATAGTCGCAGCATATTTAAAGTATAGATCGGGATGGTGGCTTGCTGCTAAGTATCCTAAAAAATTTGCTTCGTTTTCAGGCGCAAATCCTAATTGATGAGCAACTTCATGTGATGCTATGCTAGGAAGAAAAACTTTTGGATAAAGTTTATTGACTTGAGCTTCGCCCGTAAAAGGATTTAAGTAACCACTAACTTTCATATATGAAATTTGGGTGCTAAACAATGAAGGTTTTATACAAGGTACACGATATTTTACTTTTATATAGGAGGCTATTTTCTGATATCCTATGGGTGTTTTGTTTAAAATATGTTCAAAACTGTAAGGTATTTCAACAGCAATACTGTCACTATTTGTTATTTGATATTGTAAACTGTTTGCTTGTTTTATAAGTGTATCGGTGACCTTTATCAGTTGCTCAGCAGTATATTTTTTTTGAGAAAGATGAAGTTGTTCGGCTAATGGTTGCCTAAAATAATTTAATCCCCATGAAAGATAAAAAATCCAAAGCGTTTGTAATAAAAAATCAGATATTTTTCTAGCTTGAAAAGCCGGATTTTTATAATTGATGACTAAAAGTAAAATCTGATAAATAAAATATGAAATACCACCAAAATACAACAAATCACCTATGGAAAAACTAAAAAAATGCATGAGCCACCTATTGATAAGTGCTATTATAGGATAAAATTTTTCAGCATAAACTTTTTCGATTAATTGCGGCTGATTCTGTAAGAACTTTAATAGCAACAGGCTGGCAATCCATGCCAGTGAATGTTTAATGAATGGTTGATATCTTTTAATTTTTATATTCATTCGTCTATAAAACTAATCAGGATAGTTTGATTTTTTTTTAATCCTAACAAGGTATTTGCGCCACCAGTTAAAAGATTGCTTTTGTACATAAAAATTTCTAAGTATCCAAAATCATTAAAGCGCGCAAAAATTTGTCCATCCATTAATAATTGATCTTGTTGCGTAGATGGATTATGGTAATTAGCAACGATATTATGTAAAGTATAATGTCCTATTTTAATTTCGAATTTTCTATGGTTTTGCCAAATTTCAAAATCATTTTTTTGTAAATTAAAAATGGCGTTACCGTAATGATCATTATAAATAACTTTTGGAACAATCAATGAAATCTTATTGGTGTTAGTTTTTGTTTTAGTCAGGGGTTTAGAAATGCCTTGAAATCTCACTTCTGTAAGCAAATTACCTATTGTATCTGCTTTTTCGCCATTTAATAACCGTTTTGCTGCTTTAATGTGAGGTTGCATAAATCTGCCGGATATTTGTGCAGGGATTGAATAATGTAATGGTTGCCATTTTTCAAAAGCTGCTGCTATAAGGCTGGCATTGTTTGAAAAAAAATATTGTCCGTTTGCTATTGATAATACAGGAGAGTTTTGAGGGTTATTTTCACTTTCAATACCAATAAAATGCATTGTGCCTTCCGGAAAATTACTTAAAGAATTTTGTATAATATAAATGGCTTCTTCAGAATCAAAAGGTGTTATATTATGTGCAATATCTACCAAAGTAATATGAGGTAATGTTTGCGCTAATTGACTTTTTAATTGACCTAAGTCAGGGTCTTTAAGACCAAAATCGGTCGTTAAGGTAATTAAGGACATAATTATCAACAATTATTTAATGAAAATGACTAACTTTGATTGTTCATCAATAAAAAGCAAAGATACAAAATATGGCAGAACGTTTGTTGGAAATAAATGGCTTAGATCCCATAGTGTTAAGTGGGGTAAAAAATGAAAATATCAATTTTTTAAAAGCACATTATCCAAAATTAAAAATAGTGTTTAGAGGTAACCAAATAAAAGTATTTGGTGAAAATGAAATTATTGAAGAATTTGAACAAAAGTTAGATTTAATATTAGAACATATTCAAAAATTTGATCAGTTAGATAAAGAAAGTATAGAACAAATTTTAACAACTAACCAGCGTGAATATCGTGATTTTGTTAATAGTGACGAAATCATTGTGCATGGTGTAGGAGGCCGGTTGATTAAGCCGCAAACGCCTAATCAGCGCAAAATAGTTGTATCGGCACGTAAAAATGATATGATATTTTTAGTTGGGCCTGCAGGTACCGGAAAAACTTTTGTAAGTGTAGCACTAGCTGTAAAAGCCTTGAAAAATAAAGAAGTTAAACGAATTATATTAACCCGGCCTGCTGTTGAAGCCGGTGAAAATTTGGGTTTTTTGCCCGGAGATTTAAAAGAAAAGCTTGATCCTTATTTACAACCATTATATGATGCGTTGCGAACCATGATTCCTCATGAACGTTTAGAAAGTCATCTTGAAAAAGGGATAATACAAATTGCCCCTTTGGCATTTATGCGGGGACGCACCTTGGATGATGCATTTGTTATTTTAGATGAGGCTCAAAATACAACTCACAATCAAATGAAAATGTTTTTGACAAGAATGGGTAAAAATGCTAAATTTATTATCACCGGTGACCCCGGGCAAATTGATTTGCCCCGTAAACAAATTTCAGGTTTAAAAGAAGCTTTAGGAATCTTAAAACCAATAAAAGGAATTGATATTGTACATTTAAATGATCGGGATGTGGTACGCCATCGTTTAGTTAAAAAAATTATTGATGCTTATAAAACTTTAGACTGATGTCCGTAAATAAAATAAAAACCTCTGACAATACTGATAAAGAATCGGTAAAAAATCAAAATTGGTTAGATAAGTATTTTGAACCATATCTGTACCGTTCAATGCGGCTATCCATTTTAGCAGTTATAGGTACTTATGTTATGGCCGTAATACTGTTTCTAAAAGGTATTATCAAAACTTGGAATATCGTAATCAATTTTAATGAAGATGTAGATTTAAAACGCTTAAAAATTGAAATTATCAGCATTGCTGACATGTTTATTTTCGGATTGGCTATGATGATTTTGGCTTTTGGAACATACAAACTTTTTGTAGGTAAAGTAAAGCCTTTAAATCAAAGTAAAACACCTGTTTGGTTACAGAATATTAATGATTTCGGGGCCCTGAAAATTATCATTGCCAAAGTTGTTATATTAGTCTTGATTTTATTGTTTCTAGAATTAATAATCGAAAATTTTCAACGGTTTCAAACAGCATCACTTTATGAGTTGTTGATTATTCCATTAGGTGTATTGTTAATTTCATTTGCTTTGAAAGTTATTGAAAAGGTCAAATGATTTATGGTCATATAATACTAAAAAAAATTAATTAAACTATTTATCATATAATTTTTATACGAGCATCTACAATAAATAATTGATCGTCGTTTGCAATAATCGGATTAAAATCCAACTCTTCTATTTCAGGATATGTTTGAACCAAATTTGAAAGCTTTGTAATCAACTGATTGAATTTTTTAAGGTTGACACCTTTTTGTCCCCGACTTCCTTTTAAAACCGGATACATTTTTAACTGTTTAATTTTTTGCTCAATTTCATTTTCTGTAACAGGTGCCAGTAAGGTTTTAAAATCTTTGATAGTTTCGATATAAATACCACCCATGCCGAAGGCAATCAGATGTCCAAAGTTTTTTTCTTTCTTAACACCTGCAAATAATTCGATACCTTTTTTTTGAGCTTGTACCATGATAGCCTTTCTGCCGGGTATTTGCCATAGTTCTCTGTAGTTTTTAATAAAATCAGATTCTGTTGTAATATTTAGACGCACACCGCCAAGTTCGCTTTTATGCAGTGGCCCCACCACTTTGAGTACAACAGGAAAGTGTAATTGTGCAAAATGTAAAGCCTTCTTTTCATTTACAAAAACCTTTTCAGGAACTAATGGAAAATCAAATTTGTCTAGAAGTTGATGTACTAATTCGGGTGGCAAATAGCCTTTGGGCAGTGAAGTTTTAGTTACTTGTTTCGATAGAAATGGTTTTTTATCAGCCTTTTTGAGCATTTGACTGTTTTGATACATAATATTAGCAAGTGTTTGCCCAAAAACAACTTCGTCCGGTAAGCTTGGTAATTTTTTCTGATGAAAATAATTTATTTCGTCAGCTACATTAATAACTGAAGGCAAAATAGGATATATCGGTTTTTTGCTTTTTTGTATATGCTTGGCCAATACATCATAGACATCAAAAACTTTAAATAATCCGGGGCTGCCGAAAATTACAGCTGTGGCATCAATTTCATCAAAATCATTCTCAATAGCTTTTAAGATGTGATCCAAATGTTCAGCAGTTCCGGTAGCTAAAAAATCAATTGGATTAGCAGTACTAGAACCGGCATATAATTTTGCTTTTAAGGCTTCTGCTTTTTTTCCGGAAAGTTCCGGAACATTCAACCCGTTTTTCTCCAATACATCGGTAAGCATAACACCGGGACCGCCTGCATGTGTGACAATGGCCATTTGAGTTCCTTTAGGTAAACCATATTTTAAAATACTAGCTGCATATATCATTTCTTGTCTTCCATAAACGCGAACGATTCCTGCTTTTTCAAATAATGCGTTAACGGCAATATCCGAGCTGGTTAAAGCGCCGGTATGAGAGCTTGCAGCTCGACTTCCGGCTTGGCTGCTTCCGGCCTTAATTGCTATAATCTGACAACCTTTTTTTCGTAAAGATTGTGCATGTTTTAATAATTTTTGAGGTTTAAGAATGCTTTCAATATATAGTAATTTAATCTTCGGACTATTTTTACCATGCGTTTCATCCATATAAGCTAAGACTTCTTCAATCCCGATTTGAGCAGAATTGCCTACAGACCAAATACTATTAAACTGTAAGCCTAACTTCATAGCAGCTTCAATAATAAAAACAGAAGTTGCACCGGAACCTGAAATTAAATCAACCCCATGCGGATGTAAAGCTGGGACAGGCGTTGTGAAGACACCGGCGAAATTTTGATTGATTAAGCCAATATTGTTCGGCCCCAATAGGCTTCCTCCAAATTTTTCAATTTGCTGTACAATGCGTTTTTCAAGTTCTTTGCCTTTTTCACCGGCATCACTAAAGCCTGCCGATATAATTATAAAAGCTTTGGTGCCTTTTTGTTCGGTTAATATTTGCACGATTTTTTCCACGTATTTGGCTGCAATAGCAATAATGGCCATTTCTACATCTGCAGGCAGTTCCGATATATTTTTATAGGTTGGAAGACTATAAACATTATCCTTTTTCGGATTTACGATATATATATTCCCTTTATATTTTTGTTGTAGCAAATTTTCAACAATTTTACCACCGGGGCTATTCGGGTTATCAGAACCTCCAACCACAACAATACTTTTAGGATTAACTAAATTAGGATGTATCATATTTTTAACACTTAATGATTTTAGCGACTTAAAGATGCTATTTTTTTTGTAAATTTAAACGATATAAATCATTTTTAAATTTTATAACCATGCCTTATTTTTCACAAAGTGTACAACACATTCGTTCTTCAGAAATTAGAGATTTGATGAAACTGGCCACACGTCCCGATGTTATTTCCTTTGCAGGAGGAATGCCTAATAATGATTTGTTTCCGGTTGAAGAAGTTGATCATATTATGCAAAATATGTCTGCAGATGTAAAAAAAACAGCTTTTCAATATGGCCCCACGGCAGGATATCCGCCATTGATAGAAACTTTAAAGAAATACTTAAAAACAAAAGGATTACCGGTAGATACTCACCGATTGATGATTACAACAGGCTCATTACAAGCTATAAATATTTTAGGAATGGAATTTATTGATCCGGGCGACTTGGTTTTGACAGAGAATCCGAGTTTTATAGGTGGCATAGCTGTTTTTAAAGCATTTCAGGCCAAGTTAAAAGGCATTCCATTGGAAGCTGACGGGTTAGATTTATCTGTTTTACAACAAATAATTAAAACCGAACATCCAAAAATGTTATACATTATTCCAAATTTTCATAATCCGGCCGGTATTATTTATAGTCGCCAAAAACGTAAAGCATTGCTAGATTTATTAAGAGGAACTAACATTTTATTATTAGAAGATGATGCTTACAATGAATTGTATTATGATGACACAATTAAAGAGATGACCCAACCTATAATGAGTTTAAATACTGAGGGTGTCGAAATGGTATATACCGGTTCTTTTTCCAAAATTTTAGGACCCGGATTTCGTTTGGGATGGCTTTTAGCTTCTCCCGAAATATTTGAGAAGGCTCAGATTATCAAACAAGGCATTGATGCCTGCAGCCCTAATTTCACTCAAGTTATTGCTAATGAGTTTGTTAGTCAAGGGTATTTGTCAACTTATTTAGATAAAATTCGTAATGCCTATAAAAAGCGAAGAAATGAAATGGATAAGGCTTTAAAAAAATATATGCCTGAAGAAGTCTTATGGCACCAGCCGAAAGGTGGTTTTTATTACTGGATAAAACTTCCGCAAAATGTTGATAGTACAGCTATTTTGAAAGATAGTATTACAAACGGAGCTGTTTTTGTTACCGGAAAAACTTTTGATCCTCAAGGAAAGCAAAATAATCATTTACGTTTGGCTTTTTCTAATATGAAGATTGAAGAAATTGTTCCCGGGGTTAAAATAATTTCTGAGGCCATTAAATCGCATATGTTGGCAGTTAAGTAAAAAATATTATTTTTGTATTATCAAAAAATATCTCAAAAAATGCATAAATTTAATAAAATTGTCGTTTTTTTTCTATTGTTAAGTGCTGTTGCCGCTTGTACTACTGTAAAAATGACAGGCCGCAAACAGTTTAATGTTGTCCCTAATTCACAAATATTTCCGGCATCTTTTGCTCAATATGATGGTTTTATAAAAAGTCACGCTTTGTCTAATGATACTTATCAGGCACAACGTGTTAAAAGAATAGGGAACCGTTTGGTTAAAGCTGTCCAAGCATACTATAAAAGTCAAGGTTGGGAAAAAGACTTAGCCGGTTACCAGTGGGAAGTCAACTTGGTTAAAGATCCACAAATGAATGCTTTTTGTATGCCCGGAGGAAAAATTGTTTACTATGATGGTTTGTTAAAAGTAACCACTACCGATGCTGAAATTGCAGCGGTAATGGGACATGAAATTGCGCATGCCTTAGCTAACCACGGTGCTGAACGTATGAGCATGTCTTATGGACAGCAATTAGGTTCGATATTAACATTGTTGGCTACTCAAAAAGCCAAACCCGAAGATCAAAAAAAATGGATGGCTATTTATGGATATGGTTCTCAGCTGGGGGTTATGTTGCCATATAGCCGCAAACATGAAGCTGAAGCTGATAAAATAGGTCAGATTTTAATGGCTATAGCAGGCTATAATCCTGATGCTGCTGCACAGGTATGGGTGAAAATGAGCCGTTTGGGAGGACAACAACCACCTGAATTTTTGAGCACACACCCTTCTAATGAAAGTCGTATGCAAAATTTGAAACAATGGGCACCGGAGGCAAAAAAAATTGCCAAAAAATTTGGTGTTGTTTTTGACAAATAAGCATGCGCTGTTTTGTGTTTTAATATTAAATTAATTTACCTATCTTTGAAATCCCTGAAAAAGTTTTTCGGGGATTTTACTTTATGATGAAAATAAAAAAGGGAGATAAACGCTTGATTAGAGCTTGGGCTTTTTACGACTGGGCAAATTCTGCTTATGCCTTGGTTATAAGTTCGGCAATTTTTCCAATTTTTTTTGAAAAAGTAACCAATCATAATGGTCAAGATACTCTTCACTTTTTGGGTTTTAGTTTTAGAAATACCGAGCTATACAGCTATGCCTTGGCATTATCCTTTTTAATAGTTGCTTTTTTATCGCCTATTCTTTCTTCTATCGCCGATTATAGTGGAAACAAGAAAAAATTCATGCAATTTTACACTTATTTAGGTTCTTTTTCAACTATGATGCTTTTTTTCTTTAAAGGACCGGATACGGTATGGTTGGGTATTTTATTTAGTGTTTTAGCTAGTATTGGTTTTTGGGGAAGTTTGGTTTTTTATAACGCTTTTTTACCTGAAATAGCTGAGGAGAATCAACAAGATAAAGTGAGTGCAATGGGTTTTGCCTATGGTTATGTTGGTTCTGTTTTACTCATGATTTTTAACCTTTCTATGATATTACATCCCGAATGGTATGGTATACATGATGGCACACTTCCCGCTCGAATTTCTTTTTTGAGTGTTGGGATTTGGTGGCTATTATTTTCACAATATACTTTTCATGTATTGCCTGATAATGTTTATAATGTAAAACCTCCTAAGCGCAAAGGTTATTTGTTTAAAGGTTTTGCCGAATTACAACAAGTTTTTACCGAATTAATACATTATAAAGCTCTTAAACGTTTTTTATTGGCTTTTTTTTTATATAGCTTGGCGGCTCAGACTATTTTTTATGTGGCCGGTTTATTTGGTAGTAAGGAGTTGCAACTCGATTCAGGCAAATTAATTATGACTATTTTAGTTATCCAAATAGTGGGGATTTTCGGTGCATTGGGTTTTTCTCGTATTTCAAAATTTATAGGTAATATACGTGCATTGCAAGTAATTTTACTGATATGGATAGGCATTACTATTAGTGCATATTTCTTAGATAAAAACAATCCGAATGTTGAAATGCAATTCTATATTTTGGGAGGTTTTGTAGGTTTGGTAATGGGTTCTATTCAAGCATTGTCACGTTCTTCGTATTCTAAAATGTTACCCAATGATACACATCGTCATGCCACCTATTTTAGTTTTTATGATTTTGCAGAAAAGATTGCTATTGTATTAGGAACCTTTTCATTTGGAGTATTAGAAGCCTTGACAGGTTCTATGAAATCAGCAGTTTTAATGATGGCTTTCTTCTTTTTTATTTCAATGCTTATCTTAGCAACTATTCATGATAACCGCTCATAGATCTGAAAAATAGATAATCATCAAAACTTGTAAGTATGAGCTTATTAGCCTAATTTTATATTTATAAAATTTGTACTATGTCTTTATCCGAAATAATTCGCCAACAAAAGCAATTTTACCAATCAGGTAAAACTAGGGACGTGACTTATACCTTGAAGCAGTTAACAAAAATAAAACAAGTCATAAAAGCCAATGAGTCTTTAATTTATGATGCTATAATGGCTGATTTTGGCAAATCGGTTTTTGAAACATATACGACTGAACTGGGATTAATTTATCATGAACTTAAAATATTAAAACGACATTTAAAAAAATGGCGATCATCAAAAAAAATTAGTACCGACTTGGCCAACTGGCCCGGTAAAAGTTATTTGATTCCGGAACCTTTGGGAAATACTCTGATTATTGGGGCTTGGAATTATCCTTATCAATTGTCCTTATTGCCTGCTTTAACAGCTCTGGCTGCCGGAAATACGGTTATCTTAAAACCAAGTGAAATAGCCCGGCACACTTCTAGAATTATGGCCCAAATAATCAATCAAAATTTTCCTTCAGGACTCTTTCATGTAGTCGAAGGAGGCGTTATTGAAACTACCGAACTTTTAAAAAACCATTTTGATAAAATATTTTTTACAGGCAGTACGCATGTCGGTAGAATTGTTTATCAGGCCGCAGCTAAAAATTTAACACCGGTAACCTTAGAGTTGGGGGGAAAGAGTCCGACTTTTGTTTTAAAGGACGCACCCATTAACATTACGGCCAAGAGAATTGTGTGGGCAAAATTTTTAAATGCCGGACAAACCTGTGTTGCTCCGGACTATATACTAGTAGATAAATCAATTGAAAGTGATTTTTTAAAAGCATTGAGCCGCGAAATTGAACGGCAATATAATTTCAAAGCAAATTTGCCTGAAAATTATGTGCGTATTATTAACAAAACAAATTTTGAACGCTTGCATGCACTTATTGAACCTAAAAAAGTTTATTACGGAGGTCAAATATTGCCAGAGCAAAATATCATTAAGCCAACTATCTTGCATTCCATTAGTTTTGAAGACAGCGTGATGAAAGATGAAATTTTCGGCCCCATATTGCCTGTAATTTCATATACAGATTTGAATCAAGTTATTCATCAAGTTAAAAATATGCCCAAACCATTGGCGTGTTATGTTTATGGCAAAAATCAAAAAGATATAGATAAGATTATTAACAATTTATCATTTGGGGGCGGAATGATAAATGATAGTGTTATGTATTTGACTAACCCTAATTTACCTTTTGGAGGTGTAGGATTTAGTGGTATGGGTAGTTATCATGGAAAAGCCGGTTTTGATGCATTTACCCACTATAAAAGCCTTATAAAAAAAACCTTTTGGTTTGAACCACCTTTTAAATATCTGCCTTACAAACCTTGGAAATTAAAAATTTTAAAATGGATTTTTGAATGAAGTTTAAAGAACAAATTTATGATTTTGTTATTATAGGCTCCGGATTTGGTGGCTCTGTTTCAGCTTTACGTTTAAGCGAAAAAAAATATCGTGTTTTGGTAATTGAAAAAGGCAAACATTTTAAACCTAATGACTTTGCTAAAAATAATTGGTATTTACGCAAATGGCTTTGGGTTCCGTCATTAAAAATGTTTGGTATTCAAAAATTAACTTTTTTACGGCATATTTCTATAATGAGTGGTGTTGGAGTCGGTGGCGGTTCTTTGGTGTATGCTAATACTTTACCTAAACCCAAAAAAGATTTTTTTAAACAAGGATCTTGGAAAGATATAGATGACTGGGTAAAAAAATTATCACCATATTACGAATTGGCTTGGAAAATGTTAGGAGCAGTAAATAATCCTTATTTAGGACCTGCCGATTTGGCTTTAAAAAAAATAGCTGAACAAAAAGGTAAAAAATTTAAGCCTGCAAAGGTGGGAATATATTTCGGGCAGCCGGATAAACAAGTTCCAGATCCTTATTTTAAAGGAAAAGGACCAACGCGCTCAGGTTGTAATTTTTGTGGTGCTTGTATGACAGGCTGTAAGTATAATGCTAAAAATTCATTAGATAAAAACTATTTATATCTGGCTAAAAAAAATGGTGCAGAAATATTAGCAGAACATGAGGTAATAGATCTTATACCAATTGATGAAAATGGTGAAAAAGGTTATGATGTTGTCTTTAAAAAATCCACCAAATATTTCAGTCGTTCTAAATCTGTTAGGGCAAAAGCTGTTATTTTTTCCGGTGGTGTTCTAGGAACTATTCCTCTATTATTAAAATTAAAAAAGAACAGATTACCACACTTGAGTCCTCAACTAGGTAAAATGGTGCGTACAAATAATGAATCTTTAATATTTTCGACTGTTTATAAAGGTACATTTGTAAATCAAATGTCTAAAGGTATTGCAATTGGTTCTATTTTAACTTATGACAAGAATACACATATCGAACCTGTAAGATACGGTAAAGGAAGTGGTGTTTGGGGTCCATTGATTGTACCATTGGTTAATGAAAAGAATTTTTTGAAAAGGAATGCTAAATTGCTTCTGAAACTCATACGTCTGATACCTGTTAAGTTAAAGATTTTTTTAACTCAGGATTTTGCAGCAAGCAGTACAGTATTACTCTTTATGCAACATTTAGACAGTACGATTCAACTAAAAAGATCCAGGTGGGGTTTGTCAACCCAAGTAGATAGGAATGAATCATCTCCGACAGCTTTTATTCCGGAGGCATTAGATTTTGCCCGTCAATTTTCAAAAAACATTAAGGCTATTCCACAAGTTTTGTTTACAGAATCTATTTCAGGCATTCCCTCAACGGCTCATATTTTGGGAGGTGCTTGTATGGGAAAAAATGCAGAAGAAGGCGTTATTGATAAAGATCATAAAGTTTTTGGATATCAAAACTTATATATTTTTGACGGATCAAGCATATCAGCAAACCCCGGAGTTAACCCTTCTGCAACTATAACTGCATTAACTGAATATGGAATGAGCAAAATTCCTGATAAAAAAGATCAAGATAAAAATTTAAAGTAATCTTTTAAAATAGCTGCATTATTAATTTTTTGAGTATCAATCTCTAAAATTTGTGCTTGCGTATTGTTGCTAAAAAATATTTTTAAAGCAGCAGTCAGATCAGATAAGTTGTCAACTCTTTTATAAGAGAAACGATACATATCAGCAAGTTTTTTCATATGATACCGGTGTTTTGTTACAAAAAAATTATTTAAAGCTTGTGTATTGGACGGACCGGGAATGAAATTAAAAATATCTCCACCACCATTATTAATCACTATTATTTTAAAATTCGGATGTGTGTATTTTTGCCACAGAGCATTACTGTCATATAAAAAAGATATGTCACCGCTAATTAGCAAAACAGGCAAATCTGATTTTAGATGTGCACCAATAGCTGTTGAACTACTACCATCTATGCCGCTGGCACCTCTGTTGGCAAAGTGCTGAATGCCGGAAGTATAATCAAATAATTGCGCATACCGAATTGTAGAACTGTTTCCCCATTGGACTTTATAAGGACTCGGTATGTTATGACTTATTAGATCAAAAACTTTTAAATCGGAAAAACCGGTTTGTTGTAAAAATTTTTTATGTTGTATTTTCTTTTTCTTTTTTATTTTTAACCATTTTTGTTGATAATCAGATGATTTTAAAGCTTTTATCAAAAATAAAAATTGACTCAAAAACATTTCGGCTGAGGTGTCAAAATGTTGTGTTAAAGCGTTAAAAGTATTTGGTGGCAAATTGGTTTTTTCAATATGCCAATGTTCTTGTGGTTTATGGGCTCTTAAAAATTTCTTAACCTTTTTTGAAACAAAATTACGACCGATTGTAATCAAAATTTCAGGCTTGAGTTTTTCCAGTTCATCTAATGTTAAATTGAAAATAACTTGATCGATATTATTAATAAAACGCTTGTGTTTTACATTTGAAATATTTTCATTTAAAATTATTACCGATGGGTCATCAGCCAATTTTTCAAGTTGTAATTGCAAAAATTTTGAGGGTTTATGCTGCCCCACCAAAATCATTTTTTTTTGGGCATTTTGCCATTTTCTTTCAAATTTTTCTAAAAAAGGTACCGGATAAATAAGATCTTCAAATTTTGTCTTTATATTAGGAGAAGCAAAATTTATACTCCCGGATATTTCATATAAAGGTTCGTCAAAAGGCATATTGATATGAACAGGTCCTTGTTTGTCAATAGCTGTTTCAATAGCATTTTTGATATTATTGAGGTCTTCGGGAAGCCCATTTTCACTTAAAGTGACATTATACCATGAATGCTTTTCAAAAACTCTATCTTGCCTGATGGTTTGTCCTTCGCCTTGATCAACCCATTTTTGAGGTCGGTCAGCACTAACGATAATTAGTGGAATATGACTGTAAAAAGCTTCGGCAATTGCCGGATAATAATTTAAAAGTGCAGAACCCGAAGTGCAAACCAATACTGCTGGTTGTCCGGTTTGTTGTGCCATGCCAAGCGCAACAAATCCGGCACTTCTTTCATCAATAATACTATAATGATTAAAAAAATCTTGATTTGTAAGCTCTATAATTAAAGGTGCATTTCTAGATCCGGGTGAAATAATAATATCCTTAATTTGTGCTGCTTTTAGGCTTTCCGAAAGGGCTTGGGCTGTAAATTTATTTGAATGTTTTTGCATATATTCTGAAAATCAGTATACAAAAATATCGATTTTTTTTGACTGCTATGACAATATGCTTTATTTTAGCACAAAAAATAAGACTATGGCAGCCACACCATCTAATATGCTTCCGTTAAAAACAAAAGCGCCTGATTTTAAATTATTTGATACAGTATCAGGAAAAAAAAAGAGTTTTAAAGATATAAAAGGTGACAAAGGTACAGTTGTAATGTTTATTTGCAACCATTGTCCTTATGTCCTTCATGTCAACGATCAAATTGTTGATATAGCCAAAACTTACCAAGATAAAGGTATTGGTTTTGTTGCCATTAGTTCTAATGATATAGAAAACTATCCGCAAGATGCTCCTGAATTGATGACAGAGCAAGCTAGAAAAGTAGGTTATACATTTCCTTATTTGTATGATGAAACGCAATCGGTAGCCAAGGCATACCAAGCAGCTTGTACGCCCGATTTTTATGTCTTTGATGATAATGATCAGTTGGTTTACCGTGGTCGTATGGATGCTAGTACGCCTAAAAATAATTTACCAAATGATGGTCAGGATATACGCCGTGCTTTGGATTTACTGTTAAAGGGTAAGGTTATGCCTGAGGCGGAACAAAAACCCAGCATAGGTTGTAATATTAAGTGGAAAGAGCCACCTGAAATAAATTTGCAAAAAGCAAACCTAAGCTTTTAGTGTTTAATTTCTTTGTTTTCTTCAATAAGATAATTTATAACCGTTGCGGCGGCATATAAACCAAATATAGCCGGCATATAACTAATGGTACCATAATGTGATTTTTTAAATTCCGTATTTTCGGTCATTTGTAAGGCATCCGGATTTTGTAGTTCGGTCGAGTAAACACATTTTACTCCTTTTTGCAAGCCTTTTTTTCGGAGACGTTTGCGAATAACACGTGCTAAAAAATCATCTCTTGTTTTTGAAATATCTTTGACTGTTACTTTAGAAGGATCTGTTTTACCACCGGCACCCATTGCAGAAACAATTTTAATTTTATGCCGCTTAGCGGCTAGAATTAAATAAATTTTAGGAGAAACACTATCTATTGCATCTATGATATAATTAAATGACTGTTGGGCAAGTAAAGGTTCAAATTCTTCCGGTTGTAAAAAACGGTCAATAACTTTTAGGTTTATTTCCGGATTTATATCTTTTAGTCTTTGTGCCATTACTGTTGTTTTTTGCTGGCCAATTGTAGAGTGCAATGCAGGTAGTTGTCGGTTAATATTAGTTAAATCTATGTTATCACCATCGGCAATAGTTATGTTGCCTACACCGCTTCTAGCTAAAAATTCGGCAGCAAAAGAGCCGACTCCTCCCAAACCGACAACTAGTACATGGGCATGTTTAAGTTTATTAAGTTTTTTTTTATTTAACAGTAATGCTGTCCGTTCTTGCCACATATTTATAGATATTTTACTCAAATTTTCCTTCTTTTTGTACTAGTTCTTTTACTTTTCGGAATAAAGAGGATGAAAAAACAAAATCGTTTAGATCAGGGTTTTTTGTAAAAAATATTTGAGATTTGTCGCCTTCCCATTGTTTATAACCGTCTTTTAGGAGAATAATTTTTTCACCTATTTCCATAATCGAATTCATATCATGTGTGTTGATTACAGTTGTCGTATTATATCGTACAGTAAGGTCATGTATTAAATTATCAATAATAATAGCAGTTTTTGGATCGAGACCGGAGTTGGGTTCATCACAAAAAAGATATTTTGGATATAAAACAATTGCACGTGCTAATGCCACTCGTTTTTGCATACCGCCGGATATTTCAGCAGGAAATTTATCATTTACGCCTTCTAAATTTACTTGAGACAAAACTTCATTGACACGCGCTTTTTTTTCATCAGTTGTTAGATTAGTAAACATACGCATTGGGAACTTGATATTTTCTTCGATAGTCATCGAATCAAACAGGGCATTACCTTGAAAAAC
This sequence comes from Flavobacteriaceae bacterium, assembly GCA_015494075.1. Classification (GTDB taxonomy): domain Bacteria; phylum Bacteroidota; class Bacteroidia; order Flavobacteriales; family Flavobacteriaceae; genus WGBX01. Next base: position 15,728 of record WGBX01000079.1, on the reverse strand, counting down.
AACACCAACTTCTTTCCTTATTTGTCTTTGTTCCTCTAAATTTAGATTTTCCCAGATACGACCATCAAAGGATATTGTCCCCTTATCAGGTTGGATAAGGCCTAACATTGTCTTTAAAAAAACAGTTTTTCCGGATCCGCTTCTCCCTATAATCATATTGGTTTTTCCTGTTTCAAAGATTGCTGAAATATCCTTTAAAACAGGTTTGCCATCAAAAGATTTATATAAATTTTTTACTTCAATCATTTAACTTAAAAGTAATTGGGTTAAAATATAGTTGAAAATAATGATATTAACACTAGTCCAAATGACTGCTTGGGTGGCTGCGCGTCCTACTTCTAAAGAGCCACCTTTTACATAATAGCCGTAAAAAGAGGGAATAGTAGCAATAAAGAATGCAAAAACTACCGTTTTGATCAAAGCATACCAAATGTCAAAACTTTCAAAGGTATAACGAATGCCTTTCAAATAGTCATGAGATAAGACCATACCTGTTAAATCGCCGACAACCCAACCACCAAATACGCCTAAAAACATACTTATTGTAATTAAAAATGGATAGAAAGTGATGGCTGCTATGAGTTTTGGCAGAACTAAATAGTTTAAGGAGTTAACGCCCATTACATCTAAAGCGTCTATTTGCTCGGTAATGCGCATGGTGCCAATAGTAGATGCAATATATGAACCAACAATACCTGCTAGGATAATAGAAATAAACGTGGGTGAAAATTCTAAAACTATTGATTTTATAGTTGCATAACCAATATACATTTTATCAATTAGAGGATTGCTTAAATTTCGGGCAGTTTGAATGGTAACAACGCCACCGATAAAAAAGGAAATAAAACTCACTAGTCCAATGGATTTTATACCCAAATCATCAACTTCTTTAAAATAATTTTCCCAAAATATTTTGGGTTTTTGGGGCCGTTTAAAGACTTCTTTAAGCATTAAAGAATATTTCCCTATAGTTTCAAGATACATGTCGCTTATTTTTTAAGCTAAAATAGAAAAATTAATCCAAAAGCAGATACTTGACTTTGAATAAATAGTTTATCAGAGCATCTATTTCAAAAAAATATTTATATTTGTCACGGTTTAGTTTTCATCCTTAGATGAAATGAAAAGGGAATTAGGTGAAAATCCTAAGCTGTCCCCGCAACTGTAAGCTATTAAGCTTATACCTATGCTAATGCCACTGTCTATAAAAAGATGGGAAGGCCCGGTATAAGACGCAAGCCAGGAGACCTGCTAAACCTTAATTTAAATTATAATCCTTCGGCGGAAAGGAAAAAAACAAATGTATAAAGTAGTTATTTTTATTTTTTTTATTGGAATATTTTCTTCCATCACAGCGCAAACAAAAATTAAGAGTCTTTATGTTTTAGACTCAATTCATATTACTGCCCTAACATCTAAAAAATGGCATAAGGCTTATCATTTAATTACTTTAAAAGACACTTTACTTACCACTTCAACTTTAACTGATTTGCTCTTTAATAAAACAGCTGTTTTTTATAAAGAATATGGTCGTGGCATGATTGCCGGCATCAGTTTAAGAGGTACAGGTACAAGTCATACTCAAATTGTTTGGAATGGGATATCCGGCAATTCTGTTTTAAACGGTCAAACAGATTTGAACACATTTTCACCAGCAGGTTTTGAGACTATATATATTAAAAAGGGAGGAAGTAGTGTGAGTTTTGGAAGTGGTGCCATCGGAGGGGTATTGGTATTTGAAGATCGTATTAAATTTGATCAAAAATTTAATTTGCAAAATCAGAGTAAGTTAGGAAGTTTTGAAACTTTGGTTAATACATTGCGTGTAGAAAATAGTACACAGCAACTTTATTTCAAATTTAAAGGCCAATTTCAAAAGTCTAAAAATGATTATCCATATCCCGGGTATAATGTAAAAAATGAAAACGGCGCTTATCAAGGTATTGATTATGGTGTAATAGCGGGATATAAAATAAATACATATCAACAATGGTATTTTAAATCTAAAATTTCTAATTGGGATAGAGAAACTTCACGCACTTTATATATGCCCGAAAATGCTCGTTTAAAAACAGCAAATCAATATTTATTGACCGGTTGGAAATATAAAAAGGATTTGTTCTCTACTAAATTTGATGTAGCTTGGTTATATGAAAGTTTTAGTTATTATAATAACAAATATTTAGAGGCACATACTGATAGTAATAGCAAACGGTTACTCTTAAAAAATGTGACTTTGTGGCAATTGCCACATCAAAATAAAATTTTATTAGGGAATGAATGGCAGGCACAAATAGGCGAGGGAGATTATATTAAGCGACATACTAGACATAATTATGCTGTGTTTTTTATTTGGTCTAAAAACAACGCCCGCTGGTTAACACAATTAAAACTGCGTAAAGACTTTAATAGTGTGCAAACCGGGCCGTTAACAGGTGCAGCTGAATGGGTATACAAATTGTCTAATACTCATAAAATAAGAGCCAATGTGTCACATAATTTCAGGTTACCTACCTTTAACGATCTTTATTGGCAGCCCGGAGGCAATCCGGATTTAAATCCAGAAGATAGCTATGCCGGAGAAATAGGCTATGACATATTTTTTCCGCATTTTAAGATTAATACAACCCTATTTTATATCCATACCTCAAATCTGATAAAATGGGTGCCTGTTTCAGGTGATTTTTGGCAGCCTCAAAATTTTGAAACGGTTACATCACAAGGCGTAGAAACTACGATATCGGTTTTTACTACTTTATTTAAAAACTGGACTTTAGAAGATGAGCTGAGTTTGAATTATCATAAAGTATTAAATAATGAGACTCAAAAACTGTTACCGTTTACACCACAACTTTTAGGGAATAACAATTTAAGATTTAGTTATCGGAAATGTCAATTGGCATACCATTTTCATTATCAAGGAAAAATTTATACAACGACTACAAATACAAAATATTTGCCGTCATATCAATTACATGACTTATCTTTGGCTTTTAGATTAAATACACATTGGCAGTCAACTTTATCTTTAAAAAACATTTTTAATACTTATTACGAAACTATACCGAGCCGGCCATTACCCGGACGTTCTTATGAAATTACATTAAATTTTAAACTATAAAATCAATACTATGAAGAAAATTAATTTATTCTTATTACTTAGCTTACTTATAGGCTTATCCGCTTGTGAAAAAGATACTATTGAAGACGACCCGGGCGACTTTGTCAGTGGGATTTTTGTAGTCAATGAAGGGCAATTTATGCATGGCAATGCCAGTTTGAGCTTTACAGATGAACAACTTGCAGTAGTACAAAATGATATTTATAAAACCGTTAATAATGCTGATTTGGGTGACCAAGCACAATCAATAGGTTTTACTGATGAAAATGCTTATATTGTTGTAACTGGATCAAATAAAATAGAAGTGACTGATGCAGGTACTATGGAAAAAATAGTTACCATTGCCAGTGGCTTAACAAATCCACGATACTTTGAAACTATAAGTACATCTACGGCTTTGGTTACTTGCTGGGGCGACCCGAGTGTATCTACAGATGATTACTTAGCTATTGTCAATTTGAATACCAATGAAGTTTCCGGGCAAATTCCTGTCGAACTAGGACCTGAAAAAATGGTAAAAAATGATGATTATTTATTTATTGCCCATCAAGGTGCTTGGGGCACTAATAATAAAGTAAGTGTTTATGATATGATTTTGAATAAGATTATAAATGTGCTAAATGTTGGTGATCGTCCTAACTCAATGGTTATTAAGGATAATTATCTTTGGGTATTATGTGGTGGCGAACCATCTTGGACAGGAAATGAAACAGCCGGTCAATTATATAAAATAGATATAAATAATAATTTTAATATTGATGCTATTTTTAATTTTGAGACTACTGAGCATCCTGCATTTTTAAGTTTAGATAGAGACAACTTATATTATTATTTAGACTCAAAAGTTTATCAAATGCCTGTAACAGTCACAGATTTACCTGCTACTGAATTTTTGAGCTATAATGGTGCAGCTTACAATATGGAAGCTTATAATGGCAAACTGTATATAACTGATGCATTGGATTATCAGCAAGAAGGTACTATTACCGGTTTTGATTTAGCTAGTGGACAACAAATTGGCACCAAAACTTTAGGGCTCATTCCCGGAGACATAGCTTTTCATATAGAAGAATAAAAAATTATTAGTTAATTTTCAAAAAGCTACGACCATTTGGTTGTAGCTTTTTTGTTATAAATTTAAGAGATGTTTGGCGTGTTGTAAGGCCGAGTCGGAAGGTGATTTGCCTTCCAGCATTTGAGCAATCTCAATAATTCGTTCATTGGTATTGAGTTTAGTTACATGGGTGGATATACCCTGAGGTGTTGCAGTTTTGAATACTTTATAATGGATATCTCCTTTAACAGCTATTTGCGGTAAATGTGTGATAACGATTACTTGCATGTTTTCTGCCAATTTTTTCAAAACTTCGCCCATATTTTGAGCCACTTCACCTGATATTCCGGTATCTATTTCATCAAATATAATAGTTGGAAGTTTTTTATATTTTGACAATACGGTTTTAACGGCTAACATTAAACGCGAAAGCTCACCACCTGAGGCAATTCGTTTTAGCGGTCCAAAACTTTGTCCTTTATCCGATGAAATCAAAAATTCTAACTGATCATAACCATTGTTATAAAAAGTATTTGTTTGTTGTAATTCGATTTTAAGTCGTGTATTGTTCATGGAAAGTTCACTTAAAATATTTTCTATCTGAGAAATAAGTTTAGCGATAGATTTGACTCTGTTTTTATGAAGTTTTTGGGCTTTGGTTTCCAATTTTTGGTGATAACTTTCCAATTTTCTTTTGTTCTCTTCAATTTGCTCTTCTAATGATGATAAATCAGTAACTTCTGCTTGTAGTTGATTTCGTAACATTATAAGTTCATCAAGTGTTAGTACCTGATGTTTAAGTAACAATTTATTAACTGTTGCATATTGTGTTTGTAAATTTTGAAGTTTGTCCTGATCAAAATCCTCACGCTCTGCTAATGGATAAATCTCATCAATTAAGTCTTTTATTTCCCAGTGCATATTTTCTAATCTGTCAGATAAATCTTTAAATTTAGGATCTAAACTGCTTATTTTTTGAAAGCTTAATTTTATATCGATCAAATTGCTTAAAACACCGGTTTCTTCTTGATCTAATTTTTGTAGGCTAGTACTCAGCACTTCTTTTATAAGTTCTTGATTGTCAATTTTTTTTATTTTCTGTTCTAAACTTTCTAAATCCAGTTTGTCCAAATTAAGGCTATTCAATTCATCTAATTGATACTTTTTATAGGCCAATTCTTTTTCAGCATCTGATAATTTTTGCTGTAATTGATTCCGTATTTTTTTTAGTTGATGATATTTTTCATAATCTTGCGCATAAGTCTTTACTAATTGCTCATTACCGCTAATAGCATCCAGTAATTCAAATTGAAATTCTTTTTGATTTAATTCGAGTGTTTGATGTTGAGAATGTATATCAAGAAGTTTTTGAGTAATTTTAGCCAAACTATCCAAACGGGCAGGAGAGTCGTTTACAAAAGCTCGTGATTTGCCGTTAGGCAACAACTCTCTTCTTATAATACTTTCAGTATCATAGTCCAAGTCTTCTGCTTCAAAGAGGTTTTGTAAAGCATATTTTTCCAAATCAAAAGTTGCTTCAACGATACTTTTTTGTTGTATATTTTTAAGCAATCCCTGCTGACTACGTTTGCCTCTTATTAATTCTAAGCCACCTAACAAAATAGATTTTCCGGCTCCGGTTTCACCTGTAATAATGCTTAAACCCGGACCAAAATCCAGGTTTATTTTATCAATTAATGCATAATTTTTAATATATAAATTTTGCAGCATAACTATAGGTCTATATTATACTACAAAGATACTGATTTTTTAGCTTTAACCTAAATTTGAAATTCTGCCTGACAGCTCTATGCCGGTTTGTTCATAATAGTCTAGTATTCCTACCTGTTGTTGTCTTAACAGAGGTAAACTGATGAGCGCAATAAAAAATAGAATGATTACGCCTATTTGTAAATACATTTTAAGTTTTGGCTCGACAGGTAACATTTCAACTCCGGCATAAACTAAGGCTAGTGGCCATAGCCTAAAAATATCCATAATGTCAAAATCAAGTAAATTAAGATTTCTCATTAAAAGTAATAAGCCTAATATGACTAAAAACGTCCCTGTTATAAAATTGCTATAGTTTTTCATTTGTTATTTTTTTATTGTTGTAATCGATGGAAATTATTATGGTTTTTTATTTGTGATACTATCTTGTTTTGAATAATTTTTTTCTGCATGATCAACTGTTTTGACTTTAACTCCATTATTATCTATTTTGATTTCGGCCTGTTCATTACCGTCATTAGCTATAATTTGCAATCCGTCGTTGTTAAACTGCAAGTGTACACCATCAGTATCCAGTTCAAATTCGTCAGATAAAGTTACAATAGGAAGTTGCTCTATACAAGTCATTTTATTATCTTTAAAACTAATCAATAACGGGCCATATTCTTCACCAGCAACACTTCGTTGTGCAATATCAGGATCAATTTGGACAATTTGATTGGGTGGGATAGCGATAAAAACTTCTAATTGATGTTTGTGTAACCATTTATTATGTGGAAAATATAACTGCTTAGCTACTGAAATTTTGTTATTTAAACTATCAACCTCAAAGGCAAATTTTATTTGATGAACATTTTTAATGGCATTTTTTTTAGTTTTTCCTTCTGAGGCTCCCCAAATTTTCAGATGTATCAAACTGTCATTTGAAGGTTCAAAATGAAATTTTACAGCATTAGTTTTTATGACATTGGTTTGTTGTATCATTGATTGTAATAATTGCACCTTTAAAGTATCTTTATGAGGTTGCCATTGTATGGCAGTTAATTGTCTATCAACACGGCTATTTTTTATATTGAAAAAATGTGTAAGTTGAGATGATAAGTAAACGAGACTCAATAGCCAAATGGTACCACTTATAATCAGTGTGTTTTTATGAAGTGTATTGGCATTGGGAACCAGCATTTTAAATCCTAATAAAAATATAAATGCTATAGGAAAGCCTATAACTATGAAAAGTAATAAACTGAGCATTCCTATCGGAATTTGAAACAATTGAGGCATTGCAGTATGATGCATCATTAAATTTAGACCTGAAAATGTAGATGCGTTAACGGCAGTTAGTAATATACCAATAAGTAATGTGCCTGTACTTATGACAATGAGCAAACCTATAAATTTCACTAAAATTTTTCCAACTTGTGCTCCTGTAGATTCTATTGTTTCACCGATTTGTACTTTTTTTTTAATGGAATCCTCAGCAGTTATTTGGTCTACAATATTATCTAGATTTGCCTGTTCACCTTTCATACGTAATTTATCGGCAGCTGTTTTAGCTTTGGGCATAATAATCCATAACAATAGGTAAATGAGTATGAAAGTACCATGTGTAACAAATAAAAGAATAACAAATATAATACGCATTAAAGTAACATCCATGCCCAGATAATGAGCTAATCCTGCTGCTACTCCTGCAATCATGGCTCTATCAGGATCCTTAAACAACGCCTTTTTAATTTGTGGGTATTTAGTGTCATTTTCCAAATCAATTTCTTCTTCAAAATCTTCGGGCTGCCCTAAAATACTGATAACCTCATCTACATTTTTTTCATTGATTACTTGTTGTGGATTTTGTTGTTTTTCAAGAAACAATTCGGCAATACGAGCTTCAACCTCATGTAATACTTCATCAGCCTCGTTATTTTGTGGTATGGTGCGCCTTACTGCATTCAGGTACTTTTTTAATTTATGATAAGCCGGTTCATCTAAATGAAATAACAAACCTGCTAAACTTACATCAATAGTTTTTTTCATTTTTTTCAATTTGGAGATTTTTTTGATTAATAAGGTTGACAGCATTGACCAATTCGGCCCATGACTGATCCATTAGCTCTAATAATTGACGTCCCTTTTCAGTCAAATTGTAATATTTTCGCGGAGGTCCGGCAGATGACTCTTCCCATTTATAGGTTAAATAGCCGGCATTTTTTAGACGCGTTAATAATGGATACACCGTACCTTCTACAACGATCATCTTAGCATTTTTTAGTTCTTGTAAAATATCAGAAGTATAGGCAGCATCCTTTTGATTTAAAACTGTAAGAATGCAATATTCTAACACGCCTTTCCGCATTTGTGATTTGATTTTTTCTATTTTCATAAAATTATTTCAAAAATCGAATGGTTAAAGGGTAATGAAAAACTTCGCCATTACCGGCTTTTATGGCAGCAATGATAACCATAATGAGCCTGTAAAGACTAATTAAACCAAAACCACCAATAAAAATCCATAATCCGGGTATTGATAAAATTACATTAACAGGATTTGGTGTTTCGGCAGTAGCCATGTTAATAAATGGTGTTATAAATAAAACGGCACCTAAAATTATGCCTGCAAATTGATATAGCAACAGACTTAAATTAAAATTTAAAGCTTCTTTACCGTTTTTATCTGTAAAAGTACTATCATTTCGCCAAATAAGCCAAGTAATTAAAGGGCCTAAGATGCTGCCTAAAGGCAGACCTATATAGCCTGACAGAGCACTTAAGTGAATGATAACCGAATGAGAAGTTTCATTTGGTTTTAAGGATTGTTCTACCGGTTTTAAAGTTTCCATAATATGAGTTTTTGAAGTTGTTATATCTAGAACGATAATAAATCTACTTTGTTACACCTGCAAATATACAATAAATAGTATTATGTATAACAAGGTACTAAATATTTTTATGAAAAAAATTTATGTAAGTCAATTTTATAAATTTATAAACAATAGGTTTTCTCTTTTTATTTAGAGAAATAAAGTTTATTTTTACCTAAAATATAACTTATGAAATTTACCCCTTCTCACATTAACCGTTTTTTATTATTCAAATTACCCAGTGCTTGGATTAGTGGCATTCGGGTAAAAAACATTAGTGATAAGCAAGCTACAATAACAGCCAAACATCGTTGGATTAATCAAAATCCATTTAATTCGATGTATTTTGCTGTCTTGGCTATGGGTGCCGAACTTTCTACGGGAATTTTAGTTATGAAGAAAATTCAAGATAGCGGTTATAAATTCTCAATGTTGGTTACGGGGACTCACGGTGAATTTACCAAAAAAGCAAAAGGTCATATTCGTTTTATCTGCGATGAAGGTGATAAAATTGATACGCAGATACAACAAGCAGTACATAGTGGTGAGGGTGTTCAGTTTGAATTAACTTCACGAGCTTATGACGATGCAGACGATTTGGTTTGCACTTTTGTATTTCAATGGAGTATCAAATTAAAACCCTGATTTTTTAGACGAAATTTTGTTTTATAAAGCTATAAAATGTGTGAAATGTCATTGTAAAATGGCATTTTTTTTATATCTTTAAGCAACGATCTATTAAAAAAATCATGTTTATGCAAAAAATATTATTAGGCAATGAAGCAATTGCTCAAGGTGCTATAGATGCCGGTTTATCAGGTGCTTATGGCTATCCGGGAACGCCTTCAACAGAAATTATTGAATATATCATCAAAAGTCCTGAGGCTAAGCAAAATATTATAAAAGCACATTGGGCGCCAAATGAAAAAGTAGCTATGGAAGAAGCATTAGGCATGTCTTATGCCGGAAAACGATCTATGGTTACCATGAAACACGTAGGTTTAAATGTTGCAGCTGATGCTTTTATAAATATGGCTATTTCGGGCATTAACGGTGGCTTGATAGTTGTTGTGGCAGATGATCCTTCTCAGCATTCATCTCAGAATGAACAAGATAGCCGGTTTTATGGTAAATTTGCCATGTTGCCCATTTTTGAGCCGTCTAGCCAGCAAGAAGCATATGATATGATGGCTGATGCTTTTGCTTTATCTGAAAAAACACAATTGCCGGTTTTGTTTAGGTCAGTAACGCGCTTATCGCATTCAAGAGCTAATGTCAAAACACGCCCCTCTCTACATCAAAATAATTTGCATATACTGGATGACACCAAGCGTTTTGCATTAATTCCTTCATTTGCAAAGAAACAATATCGTCAACTCATTGAGAAACAAAAATATTTAGCTGAGCTGGCAGAAGCTTCAAAATGGAATTGGTATAAAGAAGGAACAGATCAATCTTTGGGAATTATAGCCTCCGGTATTGCTATTAATTATCTTTTGGAAAACTTTCCGGATAAAATACCTTATGATGTTTTAAAAGTATCTCATTACCCGTTGCCAAAAGAGCATGTGCGCAAAATGTTTGACCGTGTTGATAAAATTTTAGTATTAGAAGACGGTTATCCTTTTATTGAAGAAATGATTGGGGATTATCTAGGACGCGAACAAAAAGTAATTGGTCGATTAACAGGCGCAATTCCGCGCACTGGCGAACTTAATCCAAATATTGTGGCTTATGCCTTAGGCTTGGAAAGTCAATTGGATGAGACTATTCCTGAAGTTGTCGTGGCAAGACCACCACAACTTTGTCCCGGTTGTGGACATATTGATTTGTATGAAGAACTTAATGAATTGATTCCTCAAATAGGAGAAAAACGTGTTTTTTCTGATATTGGCTGTTATTCCTTAGGCGTTTTAGAGCCTTATAATAGTATAGACACTCTTATAGATATGGGTGCATCTATTCCTATGGCAAAGGGCGCTGCCGATGCCGGCCTGAAACCTGCAATAGCAGTTATTGGCGATTCCACTTTTACCCATTCCGGAATGACAGGTTTGTTAAGTGCCGTTTGGGACAAATCGCCAATAACAGTTATTATTTCAGACAACTCAGCCGTAGCTATGACCGGCGCACAACCATCTGCAGCTATGGGACGTTTGTATGATATAGCCAAAGGTTTAGGTGTTGAAGAAGCCCATATAAAAGTTATTATTCCATTGAAAAAATATCATGATAAAAATGTTGAAATTATTAAAGAGGAAGTAAATTATCCCGGTGTTTCTTTAATAATTGCTCAAAGACCTTGTGTGACGATGTCAAATGAGAAAAAAGATTTAGCCAGAAAATTTAACACGTTTGAACCCAGTTATTAATTTTATAAACTTCTACTTAAATGAAAAAAGATATTATTATTGCCGGTGTCGGCGGCCAAGGAATTTTAACTATTTCTGCTATTCTTGATATGGCAGCTCTTCATAGTGGATTTAATGTCAAGCAGTCGGAAGTTCATGGAATGAGCCAGCGTGGCGGTGCTGTACAGTCACATGTACGCATTTCAGATGGTCCTGTTTATTCTGATTTAATACCTAAGACTAAGGCCGATATTATTTTATCGGTTGAGCCTATGGAACTTTTGCGATATTTACCATATTTACATCCAGACGGTTACTTGGTAACAGATCTTAATCCGTTTAAAAATGTTTCTAATTATCCTGATGAGGATGTTATTAAAAGCGAGATAGCACAATTTTCAAAACATCGGATTGTTGATGCGCGTAGTTTAGCCAAAAAAGCCGGTAATTTTAGAGCTGCCAATATAGTTATGGTTGGTGCCATTGCAGATTTATTACCATTTGATGACACCTTACTTAAAAAAGTTATCACAGACTTATTTAAAAGAAAAGGCGACAGAATTGTCCAAATGAATTTAGATGCTTTTGATTTAGGAAAGAAAGCTGTATCGGCTGAAATTGTTTAAAACAACAAACAGCGGGACTTAATTACTGTTAAGTCCCGCTGTTTGTTGTTTTATTTATAACGCTATTCATATAAACTCAACCGTCTTTTAAGTTGAGTAATTTCTTCTTGCAATGTTTCTATTTGTTGAAGTAAATTAATAATCACATCAATACCTTCTAAATTGATGTTTAAATCAAAATGAAGCCGCATTATTTTTTCGACTTGCGGTATAGCTGAGGCTTCAATCATGGGTTCTTCGGCTTCTTTATAGACCGGAATTAAATCAAATTCTTGTAATTCTTGAAAAAAAGAATTCGGAATTTGATAACTTTCACACAATTTATGAATGGATATATATTCTTTTGTCATTTTATTTAAGTTTAGCCAATTGTTCAAATAGTTCCTTTTGTTTTTCGGTCAAGTTAGTTGGAATTTTAACATTAAAAGTAACATATAAATCACCATATTTACCTTCTTGCTTATAAACGGGAAAGCCTTTACCTTTTAAACGGACTTTAGTGCCGCATTGCGTCCCGGGTTTTACTTTTAGTTTTACCTTACCATTCATAGTATCTACCATAGTTTCACCACCTAATACAGCAGTATATAAGTCGATATCGGCTTTGGTATATAGGTCATCTCCAACACGTTTAAATTTAGTGTCATTGTCTATGGCAAAGGTAATATATAAGTCGCCGTTAGGGCCGCCATTTATACCGGGACCACCTAATCCTTTTACACGAATGGTTTGTCCGTCTTTGACACCGGCAGGTATGGTTATACGTATTTTTTTACCGTTAACGTTGATAGTATGTTTTTGAGTGGTATAAACGTCGCGTAAGTTTAAGTGTAATTGGGCTTGTATATCTTGCCCTTTATATTTGATATTTCGACGACTTTCACCACGAGCATACCCGCCACCAAACATTGATTGAAAGAAATCGGAAAAATCACTTTCATCATAGCCGCCACCGCCAAAACCTCCAAAACCGGAAAAGTCATATCCACCGGCACCAGCACCGCTATAAGCTTGTTGTTGTGCACGTTGCTTTTCTATTTCATCAGCGTGTTGCCAATGCTCACCGTATTTATCATATTTTTTTCGATTTTCCGGATTACTTAAAACTTCATTAGCTTCATTAATTTCTTTAAATTTTTTCTCGGCTTCTTTATCACCGGGATTTAAATCCGGATGGTATTTACGTGCCAGTTTGCGATAAGCTTTTTTTATATCGCTTTCGCTGGCATTTTTGTCTACTCCTAATATTTTATAATAATCTATATAGGCCATTGATTTTATTTTTTTACAATTAATTAAATAGAGATCTATAACTCTGTTTAAGTATTACGTAAATTTACTAAAAAAGTTACAGAAGTATTTAATTATTTTTCATCTGCAAATGCTTTTAAAGTTTCATTGAAATTTGGTTGATACATGTTTTTCCGTGAGGCCTTAATAATACCATTGTCTATTAAATATACTTGTGAGAGGTGAAAGGGGCGGATGTCTTGCCAAGATTGCCGGTTTACCAGCCGGTAAAAATTGATATCTTTATTGTCAGGTGTTGCTAAAGCCCATTGTTCAAAATTATCTTGATTGATATTGATAACAATAAACATGATATTAGGATGGTTTTTTTTGTATTGCTGTAGTTTGCGTAAATTAGAGATGAAATTTTTGTGCTGTTTCAAATCCCAAAAACTCAAACATACTTTTTTATGTTTGAATAAGCTTGCTGTTTGTGTTGTTTGATGATGTTTGTCTATAAGTTTTAAATCAGGAAAAGAAGCCCCTTTTTCCGTTTTCCGGTTACTTTGCATCAGTTGCTTGCAGTAGTTTAGATAATTAGGCTTATTGATACCTTTAAAATAGGTTTTAATGACGGTATCGGTCTTTTTAATATGGTGTTTCCTAATATATTGATCGCAGTAACGGGTTAGTAAATTATTCTTAAAGTGCTGGTCTTTAATATCTTGATTAATATGTTGAGCTATTTCCAAATTCAAAGATTTCGGATTTTGATTTTTATGAATTTTTCGCGATAAATAAGCATCAGCAAAAGCATACATATAAATTACATTTGGATCTGCTAATGTCTTTTTTAAAATTTTAGTATAGTCAAAATAGGATTCAGGCAGATTAACATTTGCGTTTTTTTGTACATAAGCTTCTTTGAGACTATAGTCCATACTATTTGAAACTAATTGTACTATATTTTTAAATTTTTTGGTTGGCTGCTCATAATTTTGATAAACATCTTGTGTAATTTGTTTTTTCAAAATTTTAAAAGAATCTATTTTTTGTAAAAATTGGTCGGGTGTAAATTGAAAATTATGTTTGTAAAAGTAGCTGCTTTCTTTTTCGTTTTCTAAAAATAAATCCATTAATAAATTATTTTCAAAACCAATACTACCTGAAAAACTCAGTGATTCATCAAATTCGTTAATATTTAGATGAAATGCTAAAGAGTCATCAGGTTTTAAGTAAATCGTTTGAAATTCAGGATAAATAAATAAAATGTATAAACCTTCGACCGGTGTATCGATTTTTCCTTTTACTTCATTTTCACCTACTAATTTTAAGGTGTCTGCATGCAACATTAAAAAATCCCTCGAAATAACAACTTTGTCTGTCTTCGGATTTACAATTTTGCCTCTTATTGAGGCACGTTTAGGTGTTTTTTCTTGATGACACTGGCTCAATGCAATCATGCTTAGTAAGCCTGCTGTTAAAATTAGGGATAGGTTTTTCATAGTTGTTAAACAATATGGGCTGTTATGCGTTGTCTTAAAGTTTCATATAATAGAATACCTGCCGATACAGAAACATTGAGAGAGTCGGCAAGTCCTTTCATAGGTATATATATTGACTTTTTGGCTATTTTTCTAATTTCCATACTTAAACCTTTGTCTTCGGCACCAACAGCTATTGCTGTGGGCTGTGTGTAATCTTCTTCAAAATATATATTAGCATTTTGTAAAGTTGCGGTATATAAATTTATGTCTTTGGTCTTTAAAAAGATTTCCAAACCTGTTAAGTCGGTTAAAGCTATAGATGTAGAAAAAACCATTCCTAAACTTGCTCTAATAACATTCGGGTTATAAATATCTACAACCGGATTAACCATTATTAAGGCTTCTGCTCCGGAACCATCAATACTTCTTAAAATAGCACCTATATTTCCGGGTTTCTCTATACTTTCAGCTACTAATATGTAGGGATTACGAGATAATTTTAAATGATCTAAGTTATGGTTTTTCATTTTAGCAACAGCAATAATACCTTCTGTTGAGCTACGATAAGCCATTTTTTTGTATACGGCTTTCGAAATTTTATATATGTCGGCTTTGATATTATATTCATTTAGAAGTTTGAAAAACGCTTTTTCGCTAAATAACTCCGGATAAAAAAAGATGGTTTTAAGCTGATAGTCATTTTCTAAGGCAGCTTGTATTTCTCTTTGTCCCTCTATGACAAATTCTTTAAATTCTTTACGAATAACAGATTTTTTTTGTAATTGGATAGTGTACTTTACTTTGGCATTGTTTGTGCTGATTATTTCTTGCATAAGATAGTTTTTTTGTTTGTAGTGTTTGTGTTTAACAAGTAAATATATATATAATCAGTCAATCAACAATTAAAAATAAACTGTTTTTAAAAAATTAACCTTTCAGATTTATTTTAATAAAAAATTATAAATTTGTTAATAAAATATAAATCTAATAAACCTTATGATTGTTGTGTTTTCAAAAATTATTGCCAAATCATTTAGTGCGGTTACCATTTATCCTTTTATTTTTTTAAAACATAATGATTTAAAAAAAGATTTTGTATTGCTTAATCACGAGCAAATTCATTTATCACAGCAAAAAGAATTATTATGGTTTTTCTTTTTTTTATGGTATTTTTTAGAATATTTTATTAAATGGATATATTACGGTGATGCCTATACTGCTTATAAAAATATTTCATTTGAACGTGAAGCTTATTATTATGAGCATCATCTCG
>WGBX01000078.1 GCA_015494075.1 Flavobacteriaceae bacterium | reverse complement strand
ATTTATGATATGTCAAATTTATAAAATAATATTATTAAAAATGTATTTTTTAAGTAAAATTTATTTATAACAGATATAAATAATGTTTTCAAATATTTTTTAATTAATTTTCAAATATTATTTTTAATATTCTATCAATTTTCTTAAGATATTACATAAAGGATATTATATCAGGGTTTTACTTTAATTATTTTTTTGAGCATAGTATGTTTATTTTTATAAATCTATAAAAAAATTATTGTTTTACCCACCTATAGTTGTCATGCTCCTGTTTTTAGAATATTTGTTAGGATCATTTAGGTTTTCAAAATTATCTATTCTGCATCTGGTGGCTTTTTTAGAGTAAATAACCTTTCGTATAATTTCATTTACATTATCTCTTTGACGGTATTTAGATAGCAAATTTTTAGTAAGTTCTATAAAATTAAGAATTTCATCATCATTAAAGCCTTTTATCAAAACAGCCCTAATATTTATTCAATTTATAAATAAGTTTATTTTTGATAGAAGTATTAATAACATTAAAACTAAAATAGTCTAAATGCACAACAGGTCATAATATTATTTCGTTATATGCAATCACCATACGGAAAATATTTCGTTGAATATTTTTGCTAACGAAAAAGGGAAATATGGATATGAAATTTAAAAAATTGAATAAAATAACTAATGAAAATCAATAAACTAATATTGACGTTAGTTGGAAGCCAACATAACGCTATTTTAAAAAAAATGTTTAAGAAAATCATTTAATGTTTAAATTGGATTCAAAAACAAAATATTTATTTGGTTTTATATAGTCGCCTGAAATATACTTTTTGACTTTCTCTTTCCAAAACAAGACGACAAGTTTGTGTGATGACTTCTTCAAAGGAAGTATTTAAAATTTCATTAAATGATTTTTCAGGTATATCAATACGATACATTAAGCGATTAAAGTTTTCTGCTTGATAGCTGATCAAGTCCTTGATAAAATTTTCGAAATATTTAATGAATTCTTCTGGGGTTTTAATATTTTCAAAGCTTTTTGAATCAATGCCGGACAATTTTAAATCTTTAATAAACTGGTTGTTTATTTCTTGCCATGTAATAGACTTTTTATTTATGATTTTGATTAATTGATTCATAATAAGCTTTTCACAAAGATACTATTTATATCAGTTTTCTTTTCCGGGCTTGCTTCATTTTTTTATAACTTTACACCAAATTATTATTTATGAGAAAAATTTTGGCTTTATGGAGTATTTTATTACTATTTTTAGCTTGTGCCCGTGTAGGTCGTCCTACCGGCGGTCCTAAAGATACTACACCACCTAAGTTGATTCAAAGCATACCGGAACCTAATGCCACTAATTTTAAAGGACAAGAAGTAGTCTTATATTTTGATGAATATGTTATTTTGAAAAATCCACAAAAAAATATTTTGATTTCGCCACCGCTTGCTCATCAACCGGTTTTTAAACCCGCAGGTATTGCTTCAAAAACTGTAAAGATAATTTTTCATGACACTTTACAACCTCAAACAACTTATTTAATCAATTTTGGAGAAAGTATTACCGATTATAATGAAGGCAACATCTTAAAAAATTTACAGTTGGTATTTTCAACCGGTAAGCATATTGATAGTTTAACTTTGTCGGGGCATGTTTCAGCTTTACATTTTGCCAAACCTCCCAAAAAAATTATGCTTGGTTTATATGATTATAACAATTTCAGCGATTCATTGATTTTTCACCAAAAACCATATTATGTTACTATCGCAGATAAAATGGGACAGTTTAAATTTACGCATTTAAAACAAGGTTATTACAAACTTATTGCATTGGATGATGAAAATGCAAATTACACATATCAACAAGGGAAAGAAGGTATTGGTTTTATACCTCAAGCTATAAATATACCTACTGATAGTTTGTATAATGTTAGTCTTTTTAAGGAATATCCACCGGTAAGTATTGAAAAAATAGAACAATTGTCAAGGCATCATTTTAATGTTGAATATGAAGGTTTATTAGATAGTTTGCACTTAAAATGGGATATGCCTATTCATAAATTCACTTTACAGCCTTATCCCAAAAAAGCCGGATTTTGGTATGAGGCCGATACTGATAGTTTAAAATTTCATATTGTTTATGGCCATAAGTCAAAATCTTATAGACGTAAACGTTTAGATAAAAAAGATTCATTATTGGTAAGCATAAAATCAAAAGGAACCATGAATCCTGTTGATACTTTATTTATTACAGGCAATCAACCTTTACAAAAGCTTGACACTAATTTGGTTATGTTAACTTCTGATAGTTTACCGGTTGATTTTAAATCAATACATTTAAAAGGAAAATTTGCTTTGTTTTTTGATCATAAATTAGGTAAATCTTATCAGCTTCAATTGCTGCCAAAGGCTGTAACCGGATTTTTAGGAACAAAGCTTAAAGATAGCATAAGTACTTCTTTTAAATTTCCGCCGAAAGAAAAATATGGCACTTTAAGTATTCATTTATTAGATCCACCGGACACACTTTTTTTTATAGAAATTTTGAAAAATGGTAAAATTTACAGACAGACTAAAACACAAAAGCAGCAAGACATAGTTATTCCTTACTTGTTGCCCGGAAAGTATAAAATACGTATAATTTCAGATTTAAACAGTAATAATAAATGGGATTCAGGTAATTTTTTACATCATCAATTACCCGAACCTGTTTTTGAACCTAATGTTCCAATAGAGATTCGTGCCAACTGGGATATTAATCAGAATTATCAACTCGAAAATTGATTTAAATCTTTATATTTTTACCCTGATGTTAAAATTATAAGTTCTCCCCCAACCAAAGAATACACGGTTGTTTAAATTAATACCATTCCAAACAGGTTCGCCCTCTTGGGCGTAAATATTAGTTGCTGATTCGGCAATATATTTTTTATCGAATAAATTGTTTACATTGAAAGCTAAACTAATTTTTTTTAGTTTTTTTAAATTCAAATGGTAATTTATTCCGCCATTTACCAAGCCATATGATGGTAATTTTAATGAATTTTCATGTTGTGGGTTTGAAAAGCTGCCAACATCAATTTTGGCATATAATTTATCAAAATATTGCTGTCCTAGATAAATTCGTAATCTTCTGTTAATACGATAAGATAATTTAATGGCAGCCGAAACTTGAGCTGCATCACCAACTTTTACACCATCCAGATAATAATTTTTGACTGCTACTAGTTGTTGTTGAAAGTTATATAATGGTACATTATTAATATTTCCATTATAATACCAATCGCCAATTGAAAGCATTTGGTAAATAGACAATTTCTTTAATCTTAAACGATTAATCCACTCGATACCTTTATGTATTTCTTTAAGATTATGAAGAGTGCCTGACACTTGTTGATTGTTAATGTAGTCACTTACAGTTTCATAGCGGTCTGTCCAAATGGTATAATATAGATTTAACTTAGTTTGCCACCATCCCTTTTGAAAGGTATACCCGGCTTCGGTGGCATAAATTTTTTCATTTTTTAAATTTGTGGCTACTTCATTGTTACTCCAATTAGGGAAAACAGCGTTATAAAGCGGCTGCTTGCTGAAATAACCTGCACTAACAAAAATGTAATGACTTTTATTAAAACTATAACCTAAACCCGATTTGATATTGCCCCCCGATATGTATACCCATTTAGATTTTTGAGAACCTGCCGGTAAGTTGAAATAATCTATCCGTTGAAATCCTTGGTTAGACACACTAGATTGCAAAAATCCATACCATTGTTTTTTGTTATAAGTGATTTGGCCAAAAATACCTATCCAATTGATATTTGCTTGATTATAAAATACGATTTTATTCAAGGGGTCTATACTTTTAAACGGATTCCAATCATAGGTTGCAGGAACAAAATCTTTTGGTTCTATCAGCCTGTCCGGATGGTTGACATCAAAATTATCTAGATAGCCATCAGCTCCCAGTACATCGTTTACTGTTAAGGCATTTTTACCATGTGTGCTACGCAAATCAAAGCCTATTGTCCCTGATATGGCATCATTGTATATATATTTTAAATTAAATATGCCACCGTACCAAGCATGATTGTTCATAAAACCATAACGTGTCATACCTTCATCTATTTTGTTGATAAATTGCCCATTAGTATCAGGAACGCGATCGGTTCCAAAATCAGAGATAGATTCTCCTTTATTCCATAAGTAAATATCATCAAATCTTACTTGACCATTTTCGTTTCTATATACTGGGTCATTAGGATAATGATTATTGATGGCGCCGATTGCACCTGTACCACCACCACGGCCAAACATACTATACACTACACTACTCAATTGTAAGTGATCGTTTATAAACCAATCCCAATTAAATGAGATGATAGGTTTATGAAAATAATTTTTAGACCATGAATAAGCTTCTCCTTTCAAGTACCCCCATTCACTATTATATTTAATATTAGGTTTATCATCAGCACTATAATAAAGGTAATCCGCTAGTTTGGGGGCATAATTTCTTTGATAATGTGTCTGAGGACTACCAATGACATTTAACATCATTTGGTGTTTTTGGTTTTGAGTCATATAACCCAAATTAAAATAATAAGAATAGCCTTTTACATCTGTCATATCTACATAACCATGACCATCAACTTTACCAATTTGCATAGATGCTGATATGCCGTTTGATAATACCCCTGTGTTGTAGGCAGCCGTTATTTTATGTAAACCGTAATCGGTTAAAGTATAATCAATTTCACCGCTTTGTTGCTTGGCTGCCGATTGCGTTAAGATGTTAATAGTGCCACCAACAGATGGAATAGCTAATTTTGATGCCCCCATACCTGGTTGAAGCTGTGCAGTATTACTTATTTGAGGTAAATTAAGCCAGTTACTCCAATATACCCAGCCTGTTTGCATATCATTTACAGGTACACCATTGATTAAAACGGCAACATTACATTGGTTAAACCCTCGTATATTAATTCGGCTGTCTCCAATTCCGCCTCCTGATTTAGTAGCGTACACCGACGGCATTTGATTTAGTATTTCTGGTAAATCTTTATCGGTTGAATAATCTTTAATATCTTTTTTTTTAATGGTTATAGATACTACGGGTTTTTTGTTATCTGTTATAAAATCTGTAATACTTGAAATAGTAACGGAATTGAGGTTTTTTATTTTCGATACCAGATATATGATGCCAATGTTTACAGATGTTTGTCCTGCGGTATTAATTTCTATTTTTTTAGGTTCATAGCCTGATTTTTCAACCAGCAAAACAAATTGATCTTTTGGTGTATTTAGCTTAAAATACCCATCATTATTTGTGAATATTTTAATGTGATAGGCGGGTAAATTAATTTGAACCTTTTTTATGGGGATACTGTCGTTTGCGTCATAGACGTACCCTTTTACACAATTTTGAGCTGTGATATTTTTACTAAATAAAACAGCGATTAGCACCTCGATCCAATATTTAATTTTCATTTTGCTTTCATTTGTGTTGATTTTGCAAAAATATAAAACCCTTGTAATATTGCGCAAAACAAAATGTTAAATAATTAAACACAGTTTATTAAAAAAGCCCTGCGTTAGCAGGGCTTTAGTTAAAACATTACGTTTTTTATGTATAATTAGAATTTTAATTTAACACTGAAATTCCATGAACGTCCCCAACCAAAATATACTTGGTTTCCGGTATCTACACCATTCCATAATATACCTGTTGCACCATCATCTCCTGCAAAGCGGTTGGTATAAGAGTCTGAGATATAATGTTTGTCAAAAACATTGTTTACAGTTAAGCGGGTTGTGAATTTCCCAACATTTTTAACAGGGAATTTATAGGTTACACCAGCATCAACCAAACTGTATTTTGGCAATCTTAAGGCTCCGTGATTATCAGGTTCAGTAAATGTTTCTGTATCAATTCGAGCGTAAAGTTTATCTACAAAGAATTGGTTAACATCAAAATAAAGTCCTTTTACAGGATTGTAGTTAACACCATATCTTGCAGTAAACTGTGCGGCATCACCAACTTTAATACCATCGAGGTAGAAGTCTTTGGTTGTTTGTAAAACCTGATTTTCATCGTACATTTTTACATCTTTAACATCACCTTCATAGTACCAATCACCAATAGAAACCATACCACTTACTTTAACTTGGCCATATTTGGCAGATGATTCTACCTCAATTCCTTTATGGACTTCTGTAATACCGTCCATTTGACCGGTAGATCTGGTGGCTCTGTCATAAATTACTTTGTAACGATTAGACCATTTTGTATCGTAGACATTAATGTTTACATGCCAGTGTTCATTTTTAAACCCGTATCCGGCTTCAATTGCAGAGACATCTTCGTTATGTAAATTATCATTTACATCGTTATGATAAGAAGGGAATACGCCGTTAAATAATGGTTGTTTGCTATAATAGCCGGCATTTACAAATACGTTATGTTGGTCGTTTAAGTTATAATTAGCACCTCCTTTGATATTGTAACCATCCATGGAAATCCAATCTGTTTTTTGAGCAGGATCAGAGTCTAAATAATAGAAATAATCTATTTTTTGAAATTGTTGGTTAGAATAGCCACCTTGTACAAAAGCTGAAAGTGCTTCTTTTTTGTATTCTAATTGAGCATAAGTACCGGCCCAACGTACATTATCTTGTGTATAGTAATAGATTTTTTCTTGTCCTTTAATATCAACGAAAGGATTCCAAGAAGGATCTGCTTCTACAAAATCTTCAGGGTATATATAATGAGTTGGATTGTTTACATCATAAGTGTCTAAATAACGGTCTGCTCCCAATACACTATTTACAACTCTATAGTGGTATCCTGAGTAGGTTCTTAAATCGATACCACCGATAAAATTCCAGTTTTCATTGAAATCTCTATCATATTTCATAATTAATCCATACCAGTCATGAGAGTTCATAGACGCTCTTCTTGATATACCACTACGACTTGTATTAGTGTACATTCCATCTCCATCAGGTGTTCTATCAGGACCGAAGTCATCAACATGACCTCCTGAGTTCCAAGTATAAATATCGTCAAAACGTATTAACCCGTTATCATCTCTAACTGCTAAAGTTGAGATAGGACTGGCTCCATGGTAAGGATAAACATAGTTGTAATTGATATTTCCAACATCGCCGGTACCACCGCCACGGCCCCATGAACCATAAAGAACTGTATTAATTTTAGAGTTATCATTAATTTCCCAATCCCAGTTTAAGGAAGCAATGGGTTTATGGTAGAAGTTTCTTCTCATAGAATATGCTTCACCATCCAAAAATCCCCAATCAGCATTATACTTAATATTAGGTTCACCGTTAGTAGCACCATATTGCAGGTAATCTTCGATACGTGGTGCATAATATCTTTGTTGATGCCATTGTGGCGCACCGGTTGCTGTAAACATCAATTTGTGGCGATCATTAACTTTATAGCCAATACTTAAAAACCAAGTATATCCTTCACCTTGGGTAGCATCAACATATCCATCACCACTAAAACGACTTAATAATACAGAAGCTGACAAACCGTTTTCTAATAATCCGGTATTGTAGGCAGCTGAAAATTTCATGTAGTTATCATTTCCAAAAGTTGCAGCAATACTTCCGCCTTTCTTTTTATCGGCAGAGTTGGTCAATACGTTAATGGTACCACCTACAGAAGGAATAGGTAACATAGATGAACCTAAACCTCTTTGTACTTGCATGGCAGAGGTTACATCAGCTAATCCAGCCCAGTTAGACCAGTATACCCAACCATTTTCCATATCGTTAACAGGCATACCGTTAATCATAACAGCTGTATTTCGTTGATCAAAACCACGAACGTTAATACGGGCATCTCCGTAACCACCACCTGATTTAGTAGCATATACAGAAGGCGTATAGTTTAAGACTTCCGGCAATTCCTTAGTGCCGATACGTTCTTCAATTTCGGCAGCTTTCATAGTAGAAACAGCTACGGGTGTTTGTCTTTCTTTGGCAATATCGGCCACACCAACAATAACTACTTCACCAAGTGCAGATGCAGATGGTTTTAAGATGATTTTACCTAAATTAGTGGTTTGACCGTCTTTTACTACAACAGTAAATGATTTAGGTTCATATCCTACAAAACTAATTTTGATTTTTTGTGTACCAGCAGGTACTTCTAAAACAAAATTGCCGTCAAAATCAGATGCAACACCTTTTGTTGTTCCGACTAGGACGACATCAGCTCCCGGAAGCGGCTCGTTTGTTTTTGCTTCTAATAAAGTACCCTTAACGGTACCTTGCGCAAAAGCATTACTCGCCATAAGTCCGAAGATGGCAAATAAGAATAAATTTTTGAGTGTTCTCATGTTTAAGTTATTTTTGAGTTTGATAGCACAA
>WGBX01000077.1 GCA_015494075.1 Flavobacteriaceae bacterium | reverse complement strand
AGTATAGTCATTTTAACTATAGCAAGCTTGCATGGTCAAGCCGATTTACAAAAAAAATTGAAAAAAAAACGTCTTAACCTTCAAAATGAAATTTTACAAATAAACAAACAACTGCTTCAAACAAAAAAAACAGAAAGTAATGCCTTAGAACAATATGAGCAAATAAAGCGTAAAATAAATATTCGTCAAAAGTTGATCAATAATTTGAAACGGGAAATTAATCAAATCAACTATAAAATAAGGCAAAATGAGGCTAACAGTAAAGCCTTATCTCATGAAATTGAGCAGTTAAAAGCTGATTATGCCAAAATGATTCGGCAGTCTTACAATACACGTTCAAGACAAAATAAACTTTATTTCTTGTTTTCAGCCAGAAGTTTTCAACAAGCTTTTAAAAGAGCACAATATTTAAAACAATATGCGCGGTATCGTAAAAGACAAGCTAAAGAAATTGAACAAAAAAAACTTGAATTGGCACAACTAAAAAAAGAATTGCTCGATAATAAAACCGATAAGCAAAAACTTTATGAGAATTATAAGAAGGAACAGCAAATTATTTTGCAAGAACAAGAAAAACAGTTAAGTATTGTAAAAAAAATAAAACGACGAAAATCTTTTTATTTAAAACAAATAAAGGCCAAACAGCGTGAGCAAGCAAAAATTGACAAATTAATAGAAAATCTGATTAAAAAAGCTATTGTTCGATCTAATCGGAAAATTAAAAGATCGGCGAGAAACAAAAGCCAATTTTTCTTAACTCCCGAAGGTAAAAAGTTAGCTTCAAAATTTTCCTCTAATCAAGGTGTTTTGCCATGGCCCATCAAAAAAGCCTATATTACAAGAAAGTACGGCAAACAACCTCATGAAATATTTAAAAATGTAATGGTCGTAAATAATGGTATCTATTTAGCTACTGAGCCTGGAAGTAAAGTTCGCTCAGTATTTGATGGAAAAGTACTTCAAATACAACTTATTCCGGGAGGCAACAACGCTGTATTTATAAAGCATGGAAATTATTTGACTATCTACGGAAATTTAAAAGAAGTTTATGTTAAACCGGGCGAAACTGTTAATACTAAACAAACCATAGGTAAGGTAGCCACAGATGCCAACGGTAAAACAGAATTAAAATTTCGTATCTATAAAAACACCCAAAGTCTAAATCCTGAAAAATGGTTGCAACACCGTTAAGCAACTGAAACAAAACCCGAAAGTGAATATACTTTTATAAAAAAATTAGCTTTGACAGTTTATTTCTAAAAGCAAATTATTATGTTTGCCAAAACTCTAATATATTAAATGATGGCACAAGATTTATTTAAACATCCCGATTACTATCTCGTTGACGAATTGTTAACAGATGAACATAAACTTGTACGAGATGCTGCCCGCGAGTGGGTTAAGCGTGAAGTCACACCTATTATAGAAGATTATGCTCAAAAATCTGAATTTCCTAAACACCTTATCAAAGGTTTAGGTGAAATTGGTGCTTTTGGTCCTTTTATTCCGGAAGAATATGGTGGTCCCGGCTTAGATTATATGTCATATGGCTTACTGATGCAAGAACTCGAAAGAGGTGATTCAGGCATACGTTCAACCGCTTCGGTACAATCCTCATTGGTGATGTTTCCCATATGGAAATTTGGGAATGAAGCTCAAAAACAAAAATATTTACCCAAATTGGCTACTGGCGAATTAATGGGATGTTTTGGCCTAACTGAACCCAATCATGGTTCTAATCCCGGAGGAATGGAGACCAAAATTGTTGACAAAGGTGACTACTATTTACTCAATGGGGCCAAAATGTGGATCTCAAATGCGCCGTTTGCAGATATTGCTATTGTTTGGGCTAAAAATGAAGCAGGTCGAATTAAAGGTTTAATAGTTGAGCGAGGTATGGAAGGCTTCTCAACACCTGAGACACACCATAAATGGTCTTTAAGAACCTCGGCAACGGGCGAACTTATTTTTCAAGATGTAAAAGTACCAAAAGAAAACTTACTACCTGAAGCTGATGGCTTACGTGGCCCTTTAACTTGCTTGGATTCTGCACGTTACGGTATTGCTTGGGGAGCCTTAGGCGCAGCTATGGATGCCTATGATACAGCTTTAAGGTATGCTTTAGAACGCACACAATTTGGCAAACCGATAGCAGCTTTTCAACTTCAACAAAAAAAATTAGCTGAAATGATTACTGAAATCACTAAAGCACAGCTTCTAGTATGGCGTTTAGGAACATTGCGTAACGAAAATAAGGCTACTGCGGCGCAAATTTCAATGGCTAAACGCAATAATGTCGATATGGCTTTAAAAATTGTACGTGAAGCCAGACAAGTCTTAGGTGCCATGGGCATCACCGGTGAATATTCATTGATGCGACATATGATGAATCTAGAGTCAGTAATAACCTATGAAGGAACACATGATATCCATTTATTAATCACCGGACATGACATCACCGGCATACCGGCATTTAAATAATCTAAAATTCTCTAACCTAAAAGGTGGTTCTATTTGAGCCATCTTTTTTTTATTTAAAACTTAAAATATACTGGGCTATTTTTTCTTTATCATCAGCTGACACATGCTTTAATTGATTAATTACAGGTTTCATATATTGAAATTCGTCCGGATTAACAATTGGAGCAGCTTCGCCATTTAAGAATTTAATTAATTTAGCTTTATCGCCCTTATAAGCTAATGAAATAGATTTAAAATCGGGGCCTACAACAGTTTCATTTGCCTTATGGCATAAGTTACAACCTTTTTTAAGCATAATATCAGGCATTTTTTGATATGAACCAATTAATGTTGTGCTTTTATAATTTTGATGAATATTAGGTTGTTTGAAAGACCATAACATAAATCCAATTGTCAAAAAAATATAATTTCTTTTTTTCATAAGTTAAATAATTTGATAAGATGCAAAAATATTAAAGTTTTTTAAATAAAAAATGACTTATTAGAGCTTTAATAATAAAAAGCCACATTTTTTAAAATAAAAAATGTGGCTTTTTATTATTAATATATTTATTTTAATATCCTCTAACAGCTTTTAAGGCATCAATATTGCCATATCCGAAATCACTATTTTTATAAGGATAAAAATAGGCAGCCTGTTTTAGACGGTCTAAGACTTGATCACGATTCCAATAAGGATATCTAGCCCATACCAAAGCGGCAATACCGGCAGTAGAAGCAGTAGCAACAGATGACCCACCAAAATAATTGGCGGTATTACTATAATATCCGTCTACAGGTTGATGATTATTATTATCTCTTTCCATTACGTAAGTAAAATCAATTTGGCTTCCGGTATGACAAACATCACATTCATTATAGCCGGTTCCTTCTTCTATACCTGTTACAGCTACTGTTTCAGCCATACTGGCAGGAAAAATAACAGGATACCAATTGGTATAAGAAGTTGAAGTGCCTCCAGCTGCAAAGATTAATTTACCATGACTGTAAGCATATTTTACAGCATCTTCAACATTGCCTATAGACCATGGATAACCAATAGACATAGAAATAATTTTAATATCATCACGATTGGCCAAATCTTTTAGGGCGTTTGTAACACCTAAACGTTCGTGATAATCATCCAAAACAACATCAGCAGTACCACGATACGAAACTAAATTACATTCGTAAGCCACTCCAACAGGCAAATTATTATTGTTATCAGGAGCTGCTACTGCAGAATTAGAACTGGTTCCATGACCACATTTATCATGGTAACCATCATAATTAGTTGACCAATACCAATAAGAATCAATGTAAGTGCCATATTTTTGAACATAACGGCCACTATAAAAATCATCAAATTTGCTCCCCAAATTATCTTGGTAATCTGAAATCCCTGTATCAATAACACCTACTCCGATACCACGGCCTTTGCTATATTGCCAAGCTTTATCAATGTTATGTATATAATAATTCCATGGCACTTTAGCTCCCGAAGGCAATGTGCCATAATCGGCAGAAGAAATATTATCTGAACTTGTGGAACACCCCGAGTCACTTTTGTTATCGAGATATGAAAAATAACTGTAACCTGTTGGCTCTACATAACGAACATCCTTTAAGCTACGCAGCATTTTGATGCTTTCTAATTTAGTAACCAAGACATCAATATAATTTAAATCGCTGTCTTGATAAATCAAAATCTCTGATATTGGCTTTCCTTCAATATCACTTAATTGGGAGAGGATTGTTTTGGCATCGGTAGAATTTTTAACCGCATCAGCACCTATACCGACCGAAATGATATTTTGTCCGGACAAAGCTGCACTCCACAGTACAACATCATCTGCCAAAGACCAATTAAACTGATCTTCTAATTGAAAAGTACGATCGATATACTCTGCGACCTGCCTTCCGGTTAAAGGTTGCACCACTTTAGGTTGAATCAAATTATTTGTGATTGTTTCATTTTCACTTTTTTGACAAGCATTTAATGATAGCAAGAAAATGATTAAACTTGCATAAGTAATTTTTCTCATAGTTAAGTTGTTAAGTTGAGGCGCTAAAATAAAATATAAATTTTAAAGTGTCAATTAAATAATGCGCGAAACAGCTTAATCCAAAAGAAAGTAACTTTTTTAACATTTATGTTATAAAATATTAAACATAAAAAAAGCCGCTTAATTGTAAGCGGCTTTAAATTGATTGTGTATAAAAATTATTTTACGCTCAACATATAGTCTACTAATGCTGACAAATCAGCATCATTCATGTTTTTAGTAGTATTAAGGTTAGGTTGCATTACTGCGAATTGAGCAGGGTCAACTATTGCTTTACCTTCTCCTTTTAAAAATTTAACCATGTCATCTTTTTTATCAACATATGATGCAGCAATGGTTTTAAGTGAAGGACCAACAGTTTTTTTGTCTACTTGATGACAAGCTATACAACCATTGTTCATAAAGACAGTTTTACCATCAACGCCGGAAACAGCTTCTTTTGCTGTGTCAACTACTTCTTTTGCAGCATCAGCGGTTTTTTCAGCAGCTTCTTCTGCTACATCAGCGGTTTTTTCGGCTGCTTCTTTAACAGCATCTCCGGCTTCACTTGCAGCATCTTTGGTAGCTTCTACGGCTTGATCTGCACTTTCTTTTGCTTTTTTGGCGTTGTCGCCGCCACATGATGATAAACTAATCATCATTGCAAGTAATAATAATCCTAATTTTTTCATAACTTAAATATATTTTTGATTAGGCAAATATATAATAAAATGATAAATCCTACAATTTTACCTTGATTTTTTTTATAATCTCTTCTACTTGAGTTACAGGTAATTGGCAAGTATTGTCTACGCAAAGGTAAAGATAGGTTTTATCGATAATAAATCTATTCTTTAATAATGGTAAGTCATTAGGCTGCAAAGCAAATGCTAAAATTTTATTTGGAAGATAATACCTAAAAATCTGATGTGCTTTATTGTATGCATCAGGCCCTGTAATAGCTATTTCGTAAAAAGGCATCAAGTAGTTAAGTGTATTGTTTAACCAATAATAATACCTTAAAGGATTGTGGTTAATTTTAAGTAAAATATTTTGTAGCATTTTGTGACTTTTTTCAATCAAATCCTGTTTTTCTAGGTAATGACCGAGTTTAAAAAGGTTTTCGGCCATTACAGCATTAGAAGAAGGAATAACATTATCATTCACTTCCATAGGACGTGTTATTAGATCGTTTTTAGAATGATGTGTAAAATAGAATAAACCGGATTTCTGATCATAAAAATTTTGAAGTGTATATGTATTTAGTTTCTCAGCTTGTTTCAAATAAGTAGTAATTCCACTAGCTTCATAAAGATTTATCAAAGCTTTTATCAAAAAAGCATAATCTTCCAAATAGCCTTCAATACTACTTTTACCTTGTTTGTAACTATGGTATAACCCGCCATCGGATTTTATTTGATTTTGTAATAAAAAGTCTGCATTTTTACGAGCAACAGATAAATAAGCTGCTTTATTAAAAGTTTTGTAAGCATCGACATAAGCATTAAGCATTAATGCGTTCCACGAAGTTAAAGTTTTGTCATCTAAACGAGGGCGATCACGATACCTTCGTATGTTTTGTAGTTTTTGTCGCCATATTTTTGCTTTTTGTTTTAAGTCGGGGAGATCTATATTATAGATTTTTATAAAATCTTGGTCAGACATGCGTTTAATAAGATGATATTTGTTTTTTTGCCACAGACCATATTGATTAATATTAAAATACTCTTTAAATAAAGGGTAATCATCACCAATATATTTTTTTAATTCTTCTTTAGTGAATACATAATATGCACCTTCTTCTAATTCACCAGCTTTGTTTGAACTATCCGCATCTATGGAAGAGTAAAATGCTCCATTAGCATCTGTTAATTCATTTTGAACAAATTCTAATGTCTCATCAACAATAGTACTATAAGAAGCGTTTTGAAAAATTTTATAGGCATCACTATACAAACTTACTAATAAAGCATTGTCATACAGCATTTTTTCAAAATGCGGAATATGCCATTTTAAATCTGTTGAATACCTTGCAAAACCACCATCAACTTGGTCATATATGCCGCCTTGAGACATTTTATCTAAGGTTAATTGTACAAAATTCAAGATATCTTGATCAGCAAGCTGATAACCTGCCCGCAATAAAAAGTTATACTGTGATGGCATAGGAAATTTTGGCACTCTATTTAATCCACCATACTTATTATCCCTATGTTGTTTCCAAAAATTTAAAGCTTGATGAATCGTATTTATGCTAAACGGTAATGTATTTGAATTGGGTTTAATAAATTGTTCTGCTATAATGCCTTGCTCCAAACGCTTGGCTACTTGATACAATTTATCAGGATTTTTTTGCCATATATCAGCTATTTGCTCTAATGCTTGCATCCACTGAGCTTTTGAAAAATAAACACCACCCCATACGGGCCTACCATCTGGTAAGGCGACTACATTTAAAGGCCACCCACCTTTACCGTTAAGCATTTGAACAGCACTCATATATATCTTATCTACATCGGGATGTTCTTCTCTATCAACTTTTACAGAGACATAATGATCATTCATCAACTTAGCAACCGTAGTGTCTTCAAAACTTTCGTGCGCCATAACATGACACCAATGACAAGCGGCATAGCCTATACTAATGATGAGTAGTTTTTTAGATTTTTGAGCTTTTATTAATGCATCTTTGCCCCATGGCAGCCAATTAACCGGATTATGTGCATGCTGTAATAAATATGGACTTGATTCATATATTAACATATTGGTATGTTCATAAGTTATTTTTTTTGACATAGATTCTTTTTTTGAAGTTTGACAAGCCAAACTTATTAGTGTTATAATAACTAAAAATAAATTTTTCATTATAATTTCAGTAACAAAATAGTCCGCGCAATATAAATAAAGAAAACAAACATAGTGCATTTAACTTATCATAAAAGATTAGGTATGGTATAAAAAAGATTGATTGGTAGATAAGAATATGGTATAATAATAACTGTAAAATGATTAAAAAATATGTGTATTTTTGCAAATCAATCATGTATTAATCTTTAAAAATTAGAAAGATATGCCAGTAGTAGTAACCGATGACACTTTTGAAGATGTCGTTTTAAAATCAGACAAACCTGTAATTGTTGATTTTTGGGCTGTATGGTGTGGCCCATGTAGAATGGTAGCGCCTGTTATGGACCAATTAGAACAAAAATATGGTGACAAAATTGTGGTAGCCAAGGTAGATGTGGATAAGGAACAAAAATATGCCGCTGAATATGGTGTGCGTAATATTCCCACAATTTTGGTTTTTCAAAATGGCGAAGCCATAGGGCGCCAAGTAGGCGTTGCGCCATTTGAAGTGTTTGACAAAGCTATAAGTCAATTAGTTGACAGTGAAGCCTAGACTTAACACCTTGTAATTTATAAAAAACCTGTTTAACATTAGCTAAACAGGTTTTTTTATAGATAAATTATAAATTTCAACGTACAATAATTTTTTGGATTTTGCCAATTTGATTATTCCCAATCTTTAATAAATAAACACCTTTGGCAACAAAACGAAGGTCTAAATCATAACTATAAGTCCCCGAATTATTCTTTAAAATATGATAAACCAGGCGTTGTCCATGAATATTATAAACTTCCAAAATTAAGTCAGCGGTTATGTTACGACTATTAAAGCTAATAGAAAAATGATTATTTTCTAATGTTTCAATATTAATTTCCGTATCGTCCGGCAAGATATTTCCTAAGATATTCACTTTATAATCTTCCGTTTCACCATAATCAACATTTGAGCAAGCATCGGGCACAGGATTTTGCCAATTAGTACGTAAGCGCATCAAATGTTCTCCTGATATAGCGTCTTCAGGTATTTTAATATCAAATGTTTGTGTAAACTGACCATCACCGGTTGAGCCTGCACCAAGTTCATAATCTGCTACTATTTTTTCATCATCTTCAAACTGAAAATTATTATTAAAGTCTATCCATGCTGTAAAAAACTCTTGCGAATAAGTAACCGTTACCGACAATTGATATGTTTGTCCTTTCTCCAAATCTGTTGACAAATTAGAAAAGTCTGTATATCCGCTACCACCACAGGTTGAACTGTTATTTATATCAGCAAACTGAACTTGAATAATAGCATCACCCTGACTACAATCACTTTCTGGTTGACACATACTATGTAAAATTGTAGTCGACAAACTGTCATTAGCCGTCTGACTGTCATTAGGCAAATGGGTCGCAACAGTTAAATCATATTGTCCCATTTGCGATAAATCAACTGTTTGATTAAATGTATAACTGGCAGTTGTATTGGCATCATACGGTCCAGGGGCAATTTCTTGAACATCCTGCCCGTTTAAAGTAAACGAAACAGGAACATCAGTTTGTGTGACACCACCAAAATTTTTAATTAAAACAGTAACCGGTTCAGAATTGGTTAATCCAAAACCTGATTGTGGTGAAATAATGGCTGTTACACCCATATCATTTGCATACACATGCTCAACTGATGCCGTTATGGCATCATTATTAACATCTTGGTCAGTACTTAAATTGGTGCGTGCTGTAATGGTATAAGTATGTCCTTCAATAGATAAATCTGCCGGAGTGGCAAAACTAAATAATGCAGAATCATGAGGTGCAATCGTCCCATTAAAATTTTCAGTTATAACTGTTCCACCGTCAATTTGATAACTTACCGTAAAATTACCTACACTTTGCAACCCATAATTTTGTAGTTTTAAACTAATAGTTTCGCTATTAGACAATGTACCTGATACAGGCGCTGTAATTTCAGCCACTCCAACATCATAATCCAGATCGGTTCCAAATTTAAAAACTGCCACATAATCGGAACGCCCCAGGTCTGTAAAATATTCGCTGATAAACCAAAAACTTAAATTATCTGATGGGTCCAAGCTAAGTTGCGCATAATCACCATACCGGCTAAAAGGATCAGAATTAACACCAGGCGTAATAATTGTGGCACCTAAAGTCATTTGATTTAAAACATCTGAGGCTAAACGGCCTGTATAATGCAGTTCGGGAACTTGATCTACATCCACAATTGTATAACCTAAGCCAATATTATTGTATTTATCCATATTGATAGATCCTGCAAAAGTTGAATGTCCACTAGGATCAATATAAGTACCTTCTTGATAAATTGTCCAAGGTGCATTATCGGCATCTTGCCGCAACTCATACCACCTTATTCCGGCTTTACCTTGCCCATCTGTATTGACAACAAAATTCAAGACAACAGAATTATAATTGGAAAATCGTCTATAATTCGTCATAAACATCATTGTGGCTTGTAATGCATCTATTTTTATTCCATTGGGTTGCGGTAAATTGGAAAATGAACCATTGTCAAAAACCGAATTAAAAGGCGTTGTCGGTATTTCATCGGGAACATCACTGATAGTTGAATTTGACGGTGTTTGCCAGTCTACATTAATATACCATATTTTTAAATGATCTTGATTAACACCGGCCCATGCATCATCTTGCATAAAAATGATAGGGGCGTTACCAGCCGGAGGCATTTGATATCCTGTAACATTAAAACCTGATGGAGAGTAAAATCCATTGGTAGTGATTCCGGGTAATGGAAATCCTATTAGTTGTGCTGATTGATTACCAGCAATCATTTGATCTCTTTCCATTACATAAACTACATTATCGGTAGAAGCTGTTGTTGCATCTTTGTTAGAAGTGATATAATAGCCATCACTCCAAATCGAAAATTTCGGGTAATCTATAAAATTAGAAGAAGTTGTTCCGGGTATTTCAAAAGGATAAACATACCAACCGCCATTAACCGGATCAGCAGTTTGACTAACCGCCACCAAAAGCTTATTAGGTGTTGCCGTAATATCAAAATTTGTAATAACAAAACGGTCGGCAAATTGGTCGTATAAAACTATCGGATCACCATCGCTGGTATGTCCCGGAAACAAAGCGCTTAATGCTGTCTCCGGCACTAAAACTTGTCCGGATTTGTCAAAAATTTTAAAAGCCGTATTATATGCCATCACATAATGATTTGGCCCCGGAGCACCTGTCGGATCGGAAGGTGTTGCACCGTCATTTGCAGCTTCAAAAGTTAATAAAGGCGTATTTTGTATCCTTCTTTGGGTAGTTTTTAAAAATTTGACTAAAGGATCTGCGCCTTTGGGTAAACCTTTACCAGGCACAATGTTATTTTGACCAGCATGACGCTTCTTATTAACCTCGCCCCGATGTACAGGCTTGGGCAAATCCTTAATAGATGTCAAAGGCGGAATTATATGTATAGGCCCTGACTGAATAATAAAAGAAGGTTTTTGCTGAGCTTGTATTTTAAAAACACTTAAAGTAAAAAATAATAAACCAAAATAAATAAATCGCATACAAAAAAGATTTTTAAAAAACCAAATTTATAAAATAATGTTATAAACTTCTAATAATTTGTTTTTTTACCATAAAAAATATAAAAATTGAAATCAGAAAGATAGGCAAGGCAAATAAGGCTGAAAAAAATTATGTATTTTTGCAGGCTAATATAATTTGATGAAACCAAATATTTTAGATACAGAAGGCCGATATTTGCCTATAATGGAATACTTTTTATCTATACAAGGTGAAGGCTATTTTACCGGAACCGCTTCATTTTTTATACGGGTTGGCGGATGCGATGTTGGTTGTCATTGGTGTGATGTAAAGGAAAGTTGGAACCCTGATCTCCATCCACTAACTAAGGTTGATGATATAATTCTTAAAATACCTGATCATATCAAAACCATAGTTTTAACAGGTGGAGAACCAACACTATATAATTTGAATTATTTAACACAACATTTGCATAATACGCAGAAAAAAATCCATTTAGAAACTTCCGGAACAGGCAAAGTTAGCGGACAATTTGATTGGATTTGTTTGTCGCCAAAAAAAAATGAACTTCCACAAACACAATTTTACACTTTAGCAGATGAATTAAAAATTATTGTTCATAATAAAAGCGATTTTGAATTTGCCGAAAAACAAGCTACTTTGGTTACCAATGAAAAATGCCGGTACTATTTACAACCCGAATGGTCTAAACGTGATAAAATGATTCCGGAGATAATTAAGTATGTAGAAAATAACCCGAAATGGAGAATTTCATTGCAAACCCATAAGCATCTAAATATTCCTTAATTTTTAGAAGACCAATAATATACAAGCTCTAAAAAATATTTTATATATTAGCAAAAATAAAAATACCGGCATCAACGTTTAAGTATTTGTAGATTACAAAAAAAATAATAAATATTTAACTAATTGATTATCAACAATAAAAAACAAATTGATTTATATGAAACCAAAAAAATCACCGAAAGCAAATTTAAATAATTATAGCACGACTTTTCTATTGATCGGCCTGGTTGTCGTATTATTTGCATCATGGCGCCTTATTGAATTAAAAACTTATGAAAAAGCCATTGGCATAGACAAACTAAATTTAAAAGGAGATGAAGAAGATGAAACCTTAGAAGTCAAAGTTGAAGATATTAAATTACCTCCGCCACCAAAACAAGTGGCACCACCGGAAGAAATTGAGGTGGTTGAAGATGAAAAGGATGTAAAAGAAGATGTAGTAGCTTCTACTGAAACTGATGATAAAGAAGAGATTCAAGAAGTTGAAGATATTGAAACCGAAGAAGTTGAAGAACCTGATGTTGAGATTGCTTTCCAATTTATCCAAAATCCACCAATTTATCCCGGATGCGAAGGTAAAAAAGGTAAAGCTTTAAAAGATTGTATGAGTAAAAAGATACAAAAATTTGTCAGTAGAAACTTTAATACTGATATAGCTTCGGATTTAGGGCTTTCAGGTGAACGAGTCAAAATTTTAACTCAATTTACCATTGGTAAAGATGGCCGTGTAATAAATATCAAAGCACGTTCTAAATATAAAGACCTGGAAAAAGAAGCTAAAAGGGTTATTAGCAAATTACCTAGAATGAAACCCGGACAACAACGTAACAGACCGGTTAAAGTTACTTATAACTTACCGATTGTTTTTCTCGTAGAAGATTAAAACCAAAAACTTTAACTATGTAGCCGGGTAATTTTTATATTGCTCGGCTATTATTTTTATACTTTACAAATTCAATTAAAATAAATATCTTTATAAAAAATAATTTAAAATGAACATTAAACAATATTTAGACAGCACCTATTTAAAAACTCCCGAACAATCAGGGTTAACAGAAGCTGAAACAACAGAAAAAGTCAAAGAAGTGGTCAAAGAAGCTATTGATAATGGCTTTTATTTAGTAATGATTCGTCCTGAATATGTAAAATTAGCGCGAAAAATGATTGATGAAGCCGGTGCTGATGTCAAAGTAGGAACCGTAATTGGATTTCCGGAAGGCACATTAAATTACAAACTAAAACTTGCTGAAGCGCAACAGGCTATTAATGATGGCGCTGACGAACTGGATTATGTTGTCAATTATGAAGCATTTAAAAATGGAGAAAAAAATCTGGTTAAAAAAGAAGTTTTTGAAGGCACTTTATTAGCTGTCAAAAATGGTAAAGTTGCCAAATGGATAATTGAGGTTGCTGCTTTAAACCCGCAACAGATTGCCGAACTAACAGAACTTATCAGAGATGTTGTTCTTCAAACAATTGGAGCAGAATATGCTGACCGGGTTTTTGTAAAATCATCAACCGGTTTTTACAAAACTCCAAATGGTGAACCTAATGGTGCAACTCCCGAAAGTATAAAAATAATGCTGGCACATGCGAAGCCTCTCCCTGTAAAAGCAGCCGGAGGCGTTCGTAATTATGATGAAGCCGTAGAAATGGTAAATCTAGGTGTACAGCGTATTGGCACCTCATCAGCAAAAGCCATTGCCGAAGGCGGAACTGCTAAAGACGGTTATTAATATTATAAATGCCGGATAAATTTGCATAAGTTTATCCGGCATTATATCACTTTTAAAAAATTTTTATATGAAACCGGTAATTAAATTGTCAATAAAACAAATTTATTATAAATATTTTTGGTTTTTTACATGGGTGGTATTATCATTAAACACCACAGCACAAGTAGTGGATTTGACAACCCCTCGTAGTACATTATTCACACATATAGACAATTTAAAACCGGATAATTACCATCCGGAAGCCGCTGCTAAAACAATCTATGGGCTTTCATTAAATGAAGCCAAAAAAAAAGCCATTCGGCTTAAATATATTTTTGAAGGTAAAGGTTTACTTATTAACTATAATGATATTCCAAACAACCCTGATTATATAGATTCTATAAATTTTCCAATTCCGAAACAGGCCTATAAACCTTTTCCATACCGGCTGCCTGAAGTTTATTTAGAAAAATACGGTTCTAATTGGTATTATTCCAAAAATACCATTTCTAAGATTGATTTTTTATATCATCAAATCTACCCGCTTGGAGCAGAAATTATTTCTCAATACATTCCAACGTATTTAAAGGATGAAATACTTGGACTAGCCTTTTGGCAATGGCTGGGACTTTTTTTAGCTTTACTGATAACCTATTTTTTACATATTCTTTTTAAAAAGATTGTATACGGTATTTTACATTTTATAAAACAACAGGTTACACAATTTCCTATTGAAAATCTAGACGAAAGGCTAAAACAATTTTCACACCCTTTGTCGTATATTTTCGGCATCTATGTCTTAAAATTAATAATTCCTTATCTTTTATTAGGACAAAAATTAAGCAATTGGATTTTATCTTCTTTAAATTTTGCAGAAATTATTTTCTGGATTTTTGTCTTTTTGAAATTTGTAGATGTTTTTATTGCGGTCTATAAACATAAAGTACAGAAAACCCCTAACCTACTAGACGATCAGCTAATTCCAATCCTGAAAAATTCTTTGAAAGGTTTAGTTATAATTGTAGGCGCATTCAAAACCCTTATCATCTTAGGAGCTGACCCAAAAGCCATCATAGCCGGAGCTTCAATAGGAGGATTAGCAGTAGGCTTAGCCGCACAAGATACCGTGAAAAACTTAATTGGAACTTTAATGATTTTTATTGACAAACCTTTTAAAATTGGGGACTGGATTATTGTAAATGGAATTGAAGGAAGTGTTGAAGAAGTAGGATTCCGCTCCTCCATGATAAGAGCAGCTGATACCTCTATTTTTAAAATTCCTAATAGTAAACTTTCAGAAGCTGCTGTTAACAATTTAGGAAAACGTATTTATCGCCGATACAAAACCACTTTAGGTATCCGTTATGACACACCGCCTGAATTAATCGAAATCTTTGTTGAGGGTATTAAACAAATTATCGAATTGCATCCAACCACACGTAATTATTCTAACTATACACCCAATAATTCAGCTCCTTATAATGTTGAGTTTGTCGATTATGGCGACTCCTCATTAAATATTTTACTAAATGTGTATTTTATGACCAAAGATTATGCAGAAGAAATGCATGGACGACATATCTTATTATTGGGCATATTAGAATTGGCTAACGGACTGGGTGTAGAATTTGCATTTCCGTCACAAACTTTGTTTATGGAGTTGTTCCCGGAAAAACAACCGTCTTATCCAAAATACAACACCGATAAAACCTTTGTTAAAAAAACTTTAGATGAGATTATTGTAGAATTTAAAACTAAAATTATTAAATATTGATACACCAACAATATCAAAAAATAGTAGCAAGCATTTATGATCCCTTTATGCGATCATTAGAAAAGGTATTGATACAACATCGTCAAAAATTATTAACCCAAACAAAAGGTTATATTTTAGAAGTTGGCGCCGGTACAGGTGTTAATTTCGGTCTATATCCGCCTAATGTTAAAGTTTGGGCAATTGAACCCTCGACACCAATGTATAAAAAAGCTTTGAAAATGGCTAAACAATATCCAAATATTCAAGTATTTAATATAGGTATTGAACAAGTCGAACAACAAAAAAATTGGCCTGTAAGCTTTGATTACATAACCTCTATGTTAGTTCTTTGCACAATTAAAGATCCTTTATTAGCTACTAAATTATATACTAAATATTTAAATGATAAAGGCAAATTGCTAGTCTTAGAACATATTCATTCTTCGAAAAAATTATATGGCCGATTGCAAAAAATAGTCAATCCGGTTTGGCGGCCCTTGGCAGATGGCTGTAATTTAACCAGAAGACAAGATCAAATATTAAAAAAATCCGGTTTTATTCCTATCTATGAAAATTACTTTAAATTGGGAACAGATTGGTATGAAGCCATTATGAAAAAAACCAACCAATGACTTTATACAGATACTTTTTAAAACAAAAAAAAAATAGCCACAAATTGTGGGGAATATTAGTTGATCCTGATAAAGTAAATGTTAAAAACATACCTGAACTTATTTATAAAATACAAAATTCATCAGCTAATTTAGTTCTAATTGGAGGTAGTTTTCTTCGTAAAGATAATTTATCTTTGTTAGTGCGCCAACTTAAAAAAAATTGTCAAAAACCGCTTATAATTTTTCCGGGCAGCACCACACAAATCAGCCAAGAAGCTGACGCTTTGCTATTTTTAAGTCTTATCTCAGGACGTAATCCCGATTATCTGATTGGCAAGCAAGTTGAAGCAGCTCCATTACTATTTAACAGCTCTTTAGAAATTATTCCAACAGCTTATTTATTAATAGAAAATGGGCGTAGCACTTCCGTCGAATATGTCAGTCAAACCAAACCTATACCAAGAAAAAAAACAGATCTAGCCTTAGCTACTGCAATGGCAGGACAATTATTAGGTTTAAAAATGATATATCTGGAAGCCGGAAGCGGTGCTAAAAAACCAGTTCCAACAAACATAATTAAAAGTATAGCCAAAAAAATAAAAGGTCCCATAATAGTAGGTGGTGGTATAAAAAATAAAAAACAGCTACTTAAAGCTTGGAATGCCGGTGCTGATATAGTAATAATAGGAAGTGCATTTGAAAAAGACAATTTTAATCTATGAAAATAGTTTCTTATAATGTAAACGGCATTCGAGCAGCAATGCGTAAAGGTTTAGTTGAGTGGTTAAAACAAACAAACCCCGACATTGTAGGATTTCAAGAAATAAAAGCTTTAGAAAATCAAATAGATACTGTAGCATTGGCTGATGCCGGTTATTTATACCAATATTGGTTCCCGGCACAAAAAAAAGGCTATAGCGGAACAGGGATTATTTCCAAAATAAAACCACATACTGTTGTGTATGGCACAGGTATCGATTATATGGATTTTGAAGGCCGTAACATAAGAGCAGACTTTGATGATTTTTCTTTTATGAGTCTTTATTTGCCAAGTGGCACTAATCCGGAACGTTTGGCTTTCAAGTTTAAATATATGGCAGATTTTTTAGAATATGCCACCAAATTACAAC
Source organism: Flavobacteriaceae bacterium (assembly GCA_015494075.1). Classification (GTDB taxonomy): domain Bacteria; phylum Bacteroidota; class Bacteroidia; order Flavobacteriales; family Flavobacteriaceae; genus WGBX01. The sequence continues at coordinate 725 of WGBX01000077.1, read as the reverse complement.
AAAATTTACCCAACCTCATTATAAGTGGTGACTACAACATTTGCCACCAAGCGCATGATATTCATGACCCTATACGCTTACAGCATGTATCCGGCTTTTTGCCTGAAGAAAGAGCATGGTTGACCACTTTTATTCAAAGTGGTTTCATAGACAGTTTTAGACAATTTGATTCCAGACCGGAACAATATACTTGGTGGAGTTATAGAGCAGGTTCAAGAGAACGAAATAAGGGTTGGCGCATTGATTACCACATGGTTTCTCCTGCTTTAAAACATAAAATTAAACGCAGTTTAATTTTACCTGAAGCTAAACATTCCGATCATTGCCCTATTCTATTAGAACTATGATAGTTTTATTTTGTCGAAAACATCATAGTTGTAATAAGTTTAAATACATAACACAAAGTGCAAATCTGTTTAAATAAATTAATATCAATGTTACAAAATCTTACATAAATCAAAAATTTGTCATTTATATTAAAACTGCCACAGGTATATTGTTTCCTAAAATTATACTATAAGTTTATCACATAAAAATTAAAATAACCAAACATACAGCAATCCATCATCATATAAAAAGGTGAAAAAACTAAGTTTTTTCACCTTTTAAAAAATCGAAATTATAATATTAACCTCTGTTTATATACCGTAAAATATAAAAACTGATAAGATAGCCCAATACCATACCTATAATGGCTTTAATAGCAAAATCTGTTGATATAAAAG
>WGBX01000076.1 GCA_015494075.1 Flavobacteriaceae bacterium | reverse complement strand
TTACATACCGATTTTAAATTGATTATTTTTTTATTAGTTTTAGCTTTTACAGCGTCAGCAACTCAAGATATAGCTACTGATGCATTTGCCTTTTTGGTCTTAAAAAAAAATGAACGAAGTCTTGGTAACAGTATGCAATCTGCCGGTAGTTTTTTAGGTACTGTAACCGGTAGTGGTGTGTTACTAATAGTTTATTATTATTTTGGCTGGAAATATTTATTAATAGCCTTGGCATGTTTTGTTTTAATAGCTCTTATTCCTCTTTATTTTTTCAAACCGAAAACTATATCAGAAAATGAACATCCAGATAATTTGATTGGTTTTAAAGATATTATTCTGTTTTTTAAACAAAAAGGGATTTGGACAAGAGTTTTTATTTTACTATTTTTTTACAGTGGTTTGATCGGAATTTTAACAATGCTAAAACCCTGGCTGGTAGATTTAGGTTATAATACCAAAGAAATAGGTTTGCTTTCCGGCATTTACGGTCCGGCCTTAGGCGCTATATTGGCTATTGCAATGGGTGTTTTTATAAAGAAATATAATAAGCAGTTGGCATTAATAGTTATATTATTATTAGGCTTGCTCACCGGTATATATTTTTGGTGGCTTTCACATCAAATTGTTTCTTTTATACCATTATTAATAGCCGTTTTAAGTATATGGGGTGTATATGGCATGGCGTCAGTTTTTGTATATACTTTTGCCATGGACCGCATCAGAGCAGGACGAGCAGGTACAGATTTTACAATTCAGATTGTTATTACGCATTTGGGTGGTATGCTTATGGCTGTATTAAGTGGTAAACTAGCACACACTTATGGTTATAGCGGTTTGTTTTTTATTGAAATTTTGATCAGTTTGATTTTATTGATTATTTTGCCGCGTTTGTATAAAAAAGAAAACATGTCAATTATTAAGAAGTAACCTTAAAAATAAATTTAAGTATACAAATTACTATTTTAAAACAATTTTTGTTATAACTCATAACTTTATTTACATGAAAATCGACCAACTATTATATCAAAAATACAATAAGCCGACACCTCGATATACAAGTTATCCGCCGGCTAATTATTTTAAAGAAATGACAGATTATAAAACTGTTATTCAAGCTATTGAAAATTCAAATAAAGAGGCGCCTAAGAATATCTCAATTTATATACATATTCCTTTTTGTGGCCAGTTGTGTACTTATTGTGGTTGTAACACTTTAATTACAAATAATAAAAGGTTAATTAATGATTATGTTGATACTATTTTAAAAGAAATAGAACTATTGAAGCCATTGTTGGACGATGATAGGAAAATTTCGCAAATACACTGGGGGGGCGGCACGCCTAATTTCTTGCCAATTACTGATATACAAAAAATAATGCATAAGATTTATGCCAATTTTGATACCATTACTCAGCCTGAAATTGCTATGGAATGTCATCCCGCACATTTAACTAAATCCTATGTCGACGATTTGGTAGCCTTGGGTTTCAATCGTCTTAGTTTTGGTATTCAAGATTTTAATGAGCAAGTACTGGAAACTGTTAACCGACAAAAACCTTTATTGCCTATTGATGAAATAATCGGTCATATTAAATCATATCCTCAAATATCTTTAAATTTGGATTTTATTTATGGCTTACCGTATCAAAATTTAAAAGATTATGCTCAAACTATCCATAAAGCAGCCGAATTATCACCGGATCGATTGGCGGTATTTTCATATGCTCATGTACCTTGGATAAAAAAACAACAAAAAAGTTTGGAAAAATTCGGTTTGCCTTCAGCCGAAGAAAAAATTGCTTTATTTGAGCAAGCTTATGATATTTTAACCGCAAAAGATTATGTGCCAATTGGCTTGGACCATTTTGCCAAACCGGCTGACGAATTAAGTCAGGCTTTAAAAACTAAGCATTTACACAGAAATTTTCAGGGATATTGTACTTTGGAAACCACAGGGCAAGTTTATGCTTTGGGCGTTAGTGGCATAAGTCAATTAAGTAGTGCTTATTTGCAAAACACAAAAAGCATTACGAAATATATTAAGTCTATTAACCAAGGTATTTTTCCGATTGAAAAATACTATTTTGTTAATCAACAAGAAAAGCTTATAAGAGATATTATAGAACAAATTATGTGCAATATGTATATAGACTTTAAATCTGTTGCTTCTAAATACCAGCTACAGGTTGAAGAAATATATAAAATAACACAAGTTGATTTTAATATATTAAAAGAATTTGAAACGGAAGGTTTATTAAATTTTAAAAATGACATTCTTGAATTGACGCGGCAAGGTCAATTTTTTATGCGAAATATTGCTGCTAGTTTTGATCCTAATATGAAAAATAATCAAAAGAATTTTTCAAAAGCTTTATAGTATTTGTTTTATTTAAAAACTTATATGTTGATAAGCGCCCAAATCAGGAGCCGTAGTACGGTCAACACCTAAAAGATCTAATGGAACGGAAAGCGCAGTATTGATATCACCTTGGTTAATACAAGGCGATGAGTCGCCTATTAGTAATTTATTGTTTTGAGGATCTTCAAAAACAGGTGCCTCATTGCGTAAAATATTTTGATAATGTGTGATGTCATCAAAATTTAATTCAGGATTTTGATCAAAATTATTCAGAGGGTCTTCAAATTTGATCAGACTGTTTTTAATTTCGTAATTAAATACGGCTGCCGGATTTTTATCTAAAAAGAATTCAATAGCTGCATTGCCATAAACAATACAGTTGGTTAAATTAAAAGACTGTAAATCCGAAACAATGATTTGATTATCAGTTTTTACATAATTACTGACATATACGGCACCTGTTTTTTCATTTCTGATACCGCTACCATAATTGGCAAATGTGCAATGTTTGAATTGATAGGCGCCACCTAGTTGAAGACTTATGGCCGACATCCCAAAGTTGTTAAATACTAAGTTCTCACCTTCAATATAACTGGCTATGCCATATAGGCCAACTAAACTATGATTATAAATTTGTGTGTTTTTAAGACGTAAAATCGGATTTGTATCATTTGTTGGGTAAGCTACTATACCGACTTCGGCATTTTTTATAATAGCATAGTTTATTTCATTATTTTTAGAATTTTCTCTAAGCCATATATAATTCCACATTCCCGGGACATTTTCATAAGCAGGTTCCAGCCGGTCATCTTCAAAAATTACTTCATGGCCTAAACTTCCATTAACTTTTAAACAAGCATCTTCCCAAACAATAAGCCCTGAGTTAAAATGAAAATATAAATGTGCATCTTGCTCAATGGTAAGTGTATGCCTGGGTGGAACAGCCATATGTCCGTAAATGACAATAGGCTTCTCATCGGTAAAGGTTGTGTCGCCATTCAAGAAAAATCCTGAAATTTTAGATGTTTCGCCTGTTTGCGGGTCGGTATAAACAGTTAATGAATCTTTACTGCCGTCGGGAAAACGTTGCGGATAATAAAAATAAGCATCTTTAATAAAAGCTGTAAGCAAAATATCTTTTGTTTTGGCAGCATCTTCTACAAACAGTTTTTCTTCATAAACCGGACTATTCAGTTGTTGGATATCTGCTGTCACTTCTACAAATACAAAAATACTGTCTTTGGCATGAATTAAAACATTTTCAAAATATTGTCCGGTATCGCCATCTACATTTAAGCGGTAAAATGATTGTACCCCTTTTTCAAGGTAAATTTTATTTAATGTTACATCATTATTAGAGGTGTTGTATATTTTAAAACGATAAGTGTGTGATGCAATTCCTGAGAAAACAGAATCGAGAAAAAGGGTGTCTTTTTCAATTCTAAAATCACCATGACTTTGAATTGTATCAAAATTTTTACGGCAAGAGCTGAGTATAATTATGAAACCTAAGAAAAATAAGCTTATATGAAAGCGTAGCATATTGTTTTATTTCTAAACGCTAAAATTACATAT
>WGBX01000075.1 GCA_015494075.1 Flavobacteriaceae bacterium | reverse complement strand
GTTAATAGTCCAATGTCGCACTTTTTACTTACTTATTCCCCATCAGCATCTTATCAATAGCTTTTGTAGCTACAAAACCATCAGCTATTGCAGAAATAGCGTCATTATTACCAGAAACAACTGCATCTCCTCCTGCAAAAAGTTTAGGTATAGATGTTTGTCTATTTTCATCAATAACAATTTTGTTCTTTTTCATTTCCAATTTAGCCAAAACATGCTCGGGCAATAAACTATAATCTGCTTTTTGTCCAATTGCCGCAATAACAGCATCACATTCTATAATGGTTTCACTACCTTCAATAGGTTTGGGTCGCGGGCGCCCGCCTCCTTCGGAAATCATTTCAGCTTTGACATATTCCAAGCCTTTGACTTTACCGTTTTCATCTTTAATCACACGGGTCGGAATAGTTTGTGGTAAGATATGAACACCTTCGACTTCGGCACCTTCTATTTCTTCTAAATCTGCGGGCATATCTTGAATACGGCGTCTGTATGATTGATATACTTCTGCTCCAAACCGGCGTGACACACGTGAACAATCAATAGAAACATCACCTCCACCAACTACAACAACACGCTTTCCTATATCTACCGATTCACCTGCATTGACTTTTCCAAGAAAATCAATAGCAGACCATACGCCTTTTGCATCATCATTCTCTATACCTAAATTCCATGCATCTTGTAAACCAACAGCCATAAAAACAGCATCGCTATTATTATATATTTCATCAAAAGTAATATCTTTACCTACTACAGTATTATAATGTATTTTAACACCGACTTTTTTCATATAGTCTACTTGTTTTTGAATACTTTCATAAGGCAAACGATATTTAGGAATACCATACATAATCATTCCTCCCGGATCTTTATGCGCTTCATATACTGTTACATTATAACCGCGTAAAGACAAATAATATGCGGCAGTCAATCCACCCGGGCCTGCACCTATTATACTAACTTTATATTGGTTTGGTTCTCTAATTTCAGGATTAACAATTTCAGCAATCATATCGGCATTTTCTGCTCGTTCGGTTGCATAGCGTTTGAGCCAGCGAATAGCAACAGCTTCACCTTGCACTTGTAAAGCACACACGTCTTCGCAACGACGAGTACAAACTTTACCACACATTTCTGGCAAATCATTATTATCGTAAATAATTTTGATAGCTGCCTCATCATCACCTTTGGCAATAGCATTTATATATTCGGGAATATGCATATGCACCGGACAATTTTCAGTACATAATCCGCAACTAATACAACGACTGGCTTCTATACGTGCTTCTTCTTCTGAATAACCTAAGAATACTTCAGCAAATGATTTGACACGCTCTTCCGGATCAAGTTCACGCATAGGCACGCGGTCAAATACATTGAGGGATGTATCTAAATCAGCCGTAAAGCTCAATTTTTCTTTGGCATCCGGATTGTCCTTTCCCGGCACCATTAAAAAGTCAAACGGATCAGGACTTACTTTGATAAAATCTTGTGTCATATTAAGCGATCCTGATGGACAAACATCAACACATAAGGCACAGTAGCAACAGCGGCCATAATCAATCTGCGGACGCAAACCGCTATCGCCGGGTTGTCCATTTATATCAGATAATGCAACCATATCGATAGCTTCATTCATACATATAGTCGCACAGTTTGCACAACCGATACATTGCTCCAAATCATTGTAATGAAATCCCCTGTAACGCGGTGAAATATCCTTTTGTTCATCTGGAAAACTAATAGTATGCGGCTGCTTACCAATTTGTTTAAGTGCCGTCAACGGGGTTAATATGCCTTTCAAATCTATTAAACTCATTATCCTTTATATTTTAGTGCGAAGTGCTAAGTGAAAAGTGGAAAGTGCGAATTTGATGGTTCTAACTTAACTTTCACTTTTCCTTTTGACACTTCTTTCTTTATTTTTTTTAGTGCGAAGTGCTTAGTGGTAAAGTGGAAAGTGCGTTTCTATCCGCACTTGGCACTTTGCTTTCCACTAATCCGCTTTTCACTTTTTTATTTCTTCATTTTATTAATTAGTCCTGACAACAACTTCGAAATCTCATCTGAACTCGTTATTTGTTTTTCTTTCAAAACCTTCTGCAATATTATTCATTACCGATACCGCAGCACTTTGAATTTGATCTCTAAACCTAAAATCTTTAGAACTATTGAACAATTTATAAATGTCAATAACCAATTCCCTTGATTTTTGCCACGAAATAACATCTTCAAATCGTGACATTGCTATATGCTGCTTTTTTATATTTTCTCTATTCTTACTTTCTGTTCATGGACGCACAACCGTGCTTCTCTACAATTTACATTCAACGACTTACCCGCACTTTCTCGCTTTCCACTAATGCTATCTCTCAATCTCCGGTGGACAAACGCCCAACGAATTTAAAATAAAGGATACATCGGCGATATTCTGTCCGGGTAATATTTTTTCTAACACACTAACACCGTGTGTATAGGCGGCACCTTTCAAATGCACGCGTCGCGGTTTATTACCACCATCACTAACCACATAGAATCCAATTTCACCGCGTACACTTTCGGTTTTTACCCAAGCTTCTCCTGCCGGAACAGTCCATTTCATTGGATTTGGAATACGGTTGTAATAACTACCACCCGGCATTTTATCCAATGCTTGTCTGATAATACTTATGGATTGCTTAATTTCATCGCGACGAACCAAAGCTCTTGCCCACACATCACCACCTTCGTAGGTGGGAACAACAAAATCTAAATCGGCATATGCTTCGTAAGGTTCATCTATACGGACATCGTGCTTGATACCCGTGCCACGCAAAGGCGCTCCTACGACGCCCCACTCAATAGCTTTATCTTTGGGTATAATACCTACACCTTGGGCACGCTTTTGAAAAATGGCATTATCAAACAACAATTTATTATAATCTACCAAACGTCTTTCCAAATAATCCATAGTTTTGTAAGCTTTATCTACCCAACCTTCGGGCAAATCACGTCGCACCCCTCCGGGCCACATATACATATGATATATGCGTGCTCCTGTCAGATCTTCAAACAAATCGAGAATATAGTTTCTGTCCCCTACACTCCATTGTCCCAAAGTATACAAACCACTAGAACCGGATTGACCGCCATACCATAATAAAAAGGATTGAATCCGTGCCAGCTCTGCTACAATAGTCCTAATATATTTAGCACGTGGGGGGACATCACGTCCTTCAATTTGCTCTACGGCACGCGCATAGGTCAGCTCCATCGGGTCGGGCTCCGGTACACAAAAGCGGCACAATAATGTAAAAGATTGCAACCAATTGCGTCCTTCAATCAATTTTTCAAAAGCTCGATGCAAATACCCGACATGAGTTTCGGCATGCGTTACCACATCACCTTTGACTTTGAGCTTAATCATCATATTTCCGGTAATACCGGGATGCTGCGGGCCTAAATATAAGGTTGTTTCTTTTTCGATCATTTGGTTGTTTGGTTATTTGATGATACTGGTTATTTGGTTAATCGGTTATTTAAGATTGCTCGTCGCACTTTCATCACTCTGTCGGAATGACAACCTCTGCTATCATTTCGAACGAACTGAGAAATCTCATTTATCAGTTTTCAATTTTTTAATTAACTCGCGCTTCTGCATCAGACGCACGGCAGTCGTTACTATGCACTATCCACTTCTCACTTTTTTGCTTTCCTCTTTTCTACTTGACACTTCCTAATCCCTAGAATACTTTTTAGCAAATTCAGGTAATTCTTCACCACTTCGTTTCATTATTTCTTTCCGTACATCACGAGCATTCTCTCTTCCGGGTCGTGTTGCATAGGTTTCTTTTGCATATTTTTTAGTATCAAAGTCACGACGCATTGGTGGCATTTCTTGCCAATCTTCTAAAATAAATTCTTTGGCGCCTACCAACCCGGGAAATTCTATTCCATACATTTCTCTCATTTCTCTTTCGTAAGTATTGGCTTGATCCCAAATTGTGTCGATATTTTCCATTACAGGATTGTCTCTGTCGATAAATGTATGTACTAATACTGTCTGCTTTTGTTCGGGATGCCAAACGATATACACCAACTCAAATTTATTGTCCTCAATCCAATCCACACAAGACATATGGTTCAAGTGGATAAAACCCATCTGATTTTTCAAGTAGAGTAAAATACTTGACACCAAATCCTTGTCCGCTACAATTTTTATGCGTAAGGGTGCTTTTATGTCCCCCTCTACTTTAAATACTTTTTTGAGTCTATTTAATATATGTTTTTGCATTTTTTTTGTTATTTGATTATTTGTATTCAAATTTGCAACTTATAATTTCGGATTTTACACTTTATATATCATGGCATTTCATATCTTAATAATTATTTAGCAATTCGATTTTTTCTATTATCACTATTCTTTTATCAGACATATAATTGTGCTTACTACCAATTGTATTTGTCAGGAAAATCCCAATTTTTAATTACTTTTTGTTGATTAGCACGATACCAATCCAAATTATCTCGATAACATTTACCGCCACCGGCATTACCGTTTTGTATTAATTCTTGCAACTTAATAAAACCGTTAATAACACTTTCGGGCCGTGGCATACAACCTGCAATATATACGTCAACTGGTAAATATCGATCTAATGCTTTAATGGTATTATAACTGTCAAAATACATTCCTCCGTTTATGGTACAAGAGCCAAAAGCAATAACATATTTAGGATCTTGCATTTGCTCATATACGCGAATAACTCTTTTCAATGTTTTTGTAGACAGATAGCCGGTGATCATTAAAACATCTGCTTGTCTGGGTGTTGCTGCTCCACGAATTCCAAAACGTTCGGCATCATAACGAGATGTCATTGTTGCCGGAATTTCAATAGCACCACATCCTGTACCATATGCCAATACGAACAATGAATGCTTACGTGCAAAGTTGAGAATATATTGAACCATTTTTTGCGTTTCCTTGTCATTTACCCGCCCTGCTGATGTGCAACGCGGTGCAAAATCTATCTGCGCTTGCTTGATTTCCTCTTCGGTTGGTATGCCGAGTGTCTTGATATTTTTGTCCGGATTATTTGTCATTTTATTTTCGGTTATTAGAGATTCCTCGTCGCTCCTTCGTTGCTCTGTCGGAATGACAAGGGTTGTCATTTCGAACATAGTGAGAAATCTAATTTTTCAATTATCAATTTTTTATTTTTCTTTATCAAACGCATGACCGTGCGTCTTTACATAAACCTTTTCTATTTAATTTTTAACGAATAGGATGATACAATGCCCACAAAATCGCCACAATTCCCAAAAAGGTTGGCCATTTCCAAAAAAATCGAATGGCTTGTTCGGTTCTAAATCTGGGACTAACCAATCCGATGAAAACGGGAATCATATAAAACAAAAATGTTTTTAATAATAATTCGCCTAATCCTGCTAATGTGCCTAGAATACCTTCTAATTCCGTATTACCGGCGCCTCCCAAGAAAATATCTACAAATAATACTAACTTAATAAAGGCAAATACGGCGCCCCCACTCATCATTGTTCCTAAATATTTTCCGCCAAATTCTGATACCGGACCCGAAGCCAATTCTGCCGGTGCGCCTACAATATCAAAAGGTGAATACCGAAACATTCCTAATGATGACAATAAAGCTGCTAAAAAAGCAAAAGGGTTTTCCATAATAATCCATCTGCCGGTTTCATGCTGATATTGCATCAAGTCTTGCAATGAGGTTGTATGAAATTGTATCATTATAGCCACTAAAGATAATACAAAAGGTATTTCATACCCGACCATTAATGCTAAGCCACGTGTTACACCTATTGCTGAGTTAGGATTTCCGGATTGTCCGGCACCTAATGCCATTCCCAAAGAACCAAACACCAACATATAAAGGATAAAAATCAAGTCACCTTTAAAGGTAAGGTTATCAAACCATAAACCATTATGCAATACAGGAATAAACATTAGGACAGTCATTGCAGCTATAATAATCCACATTGGAGCAAGATGTCCCATAAAGCCATGTGCAATATTGGTTTCTTTTGCTTGTAATTTTATCAAATCCAAAAAATTTTGATAAACCGGCGGCCCAACACGGTTTTGTACACGCGCCGTAATCTTACGGCGCAAACCACCATAAAACATTCCAACTGTAAAAGCCAAGATTGCAGTTAATAAAGCGCCTAATATTTTAATTGTAAGTATCATTTGGTTATTTGGTTATTTATTTTTTTGGTATTATTAGTTTGTATAATTGATTTAATATTTAATTTATTTTTCTAATAACTCATCTAATTAATTTTATTTACCATTTTTTTCCGGTGAATATCAATTTACAATGCAATAGTATTTTAGCAAACATTTAATTTTTTGCTTTAAATAAAACATATTTTTATTTAAAGATTTCATCTTTAAATAAAAGTAATAGCACCAAAAATCCTATTACATACATCGCATAGGTTTGTCCGTTGCCGGTATAAATCCGTCTT
>WGBX01000074.1 GCA_015494075.1 Flavobacteriaceae bacterium | reverse complement strand
GTTAAAGGGCGTCCTAAAACTTTTCTTGCTTTGTCTACCCGTTTTGGGAGGGTCTCATAGACCTTTTTAATCATATCAATATCAAATGCCATAAGCTAAATGTTTAAGTTTAAATATTTATCTAACAAAAATAACTATTTTTTATAAAAAAGACTATTTTAATATCAATAAAAGTCCATATTTTGTTTTTTTTGAGAATCTGATAAATTTTGTCTTGTAAATTTCAAATAAATTAAATATTTTTCATTTAAGATTCTAATCCTGAATGTCTATCAATATTAGTTATAAGTTTATAATTAAAATTGATGACTTTATTACATTGTTATTGCATGACACTTTATACTATTTTCCCCGTTTGTTGCCTAAAAGGCACTATTATAGGTAGTTGCTTTAAATAATTTTTTTGTAATTTATGTAGCATACTATTTAAAAATATTTTACTTTTGCTATTTAGAAACATTCTATATAATGAAGTTAGGAGAATTAAGAACGAACCAAAAAGCGATAGTAGTTGACTGTCAAGAAATGGCTTTACCGCTCAAACTTATGGAAATGGGATGCGTTGATGGTGTAGAAGTAAAATTGCTTAATAAAGCACCGTTTGGAACCCCTTTTTATTTTTTAATGGGAGATACACGAATTGCATTAGGAAAAGAAATTGTGGATGAAATAGAGGTACAATTAATAGATGATGACAATGCAAAATAAAACGTTTAAAATTGCTTTAGTTGGCAATCCAAATACAGGTAAAACATCTTTATTTAATAAACTAACCGGTTTACACAAAAAAATTGGAAATTATCCTGGAATTACTGTTAATAGAGTTACAGGAGAATTTAAATTAGATGATGGTACCAGAATTGAGCTGATCGATTTACCCGGCACATACAGTTTGCATCCAACATCAAAAGACGAAGAGGTCGTACTTAAAGAATTACTTAATAATACCGAAGGTATTGATGGGGTTTTGGTAGTTGCTGATGTCAATAATTTGAAGCGCAACTTGATTTTGTTGACCGAATTGCAAGATTTAGGATATCCTGTGATGTTGGCTATCAATATGTGTGATGAAATGAAAAAAAAAGGTATTGTTATTGACGTAGATAAATTGCAAGAACTTTTAAAAATTCCGGTTATTTTAATTAGTGCAAAAAAAAGTAAAGGAAATGGTTTAAGGCAAGGTAAGGGACGCATTCATCAAATGAAAGAACTTATTCCGAAAATGTTTTCTTTTCCCTCTAAAAAGTTTTTTGAAAATTATAATTTAACCGCCACAAATATAGATTTTATTCACCCTGATTTTTCCAAAGAAAATTTATATATATTATGGTTAGTTTATACTGAACAAGACAAATTTAAAAAACAAATTATTGAGGAATATCCGCAGATTTTAGATTTACCGTTTGAAGAGGACACGGTAAAACGCTTGCTGCAAAAAGAAGTAATAAAAAGATATCATGATATTAACCATATTTTAAAACAAAGTTATTATATAGATAGAAGTAAGGCTACCGGACTCACAGAGCGTATAGATCGTGTACTTTTACATAAGTTTTGGGGATTGTTAATTTTTATTTTTATCATGTTCTTGGTTTTTCAAGCCATTTTTACTTGGGCTTCAATACCTATGGATTGGATAGATAATTTTTTCACTCAAGTCACTATATATTTTAAAACTCATTTGCCTGATAATCAACTTGCATCTTTACTAACTGACGGTGTTTTATCCGGTATCGCAGGGGTGTTAATTTTTGTGCCGCAAATAACGCTTTTGTTTTTATTTATAGCTTTATTAGAAGAAATGGGTTATATGAGTAGAATAGTTTTTTTAATGGATCGACTTATGCGACCTTTTGGTTTATCGGGCAAATCAGTAGTGCCTTTATTATCAGGTACAGCTTGTGCAGTCCCGGCTATTATGAGTGCACGAACTATTGAAAATTCAAAAGAACGTTTAATATCTATGTTAGTTACACCATTTATCACTTGTTCTGCACGTTTGCCGGTTTATACTATTATTATTGCCTTGGTCATTCCGGATAACAAAGCATTTGGATTTTTAAATTTACAAGGTTTGGTTTTATTAGGATTATATTTTTTAGGATTTTTTGCCGCTTTGATTTCAGCTTATTTATTAAGCAAAATCATTAGGTCTCAATATAAGCGTTTTTTTATTTTGGAAATGCCCGAATACAAAGCGCCTATTGCTAAAAATGTTTTCATTACAGTTTGGGATCATGTCAAAGCCTTTATATTTGGTGCCGGTAAAATTATTGTTGCATTTTCAATTATTTTATGGTTTTTAGCGACTCATGGCAATGAAAAATTTATTCATGCCGAACAGTTTTTGAAACAAGAAAAAAAAATAAACATAGCACAATACCAAGGTATGGATATAGCATCTTACCGTTTAGAGCAGTCTTATTTAGGACAAATGGGAAAAATGATAGAACCTGCAATAAAACCTTTGGGGTATGATTGGAAAATCGGCATTGCTATTTTGACTTCTTTTGCAGCTCGTGAAGTTTTTGTTAGTACATTATCAACTATTTACAGTGTAGGTAATACAGATGATAATCAACTCTTACGCGAACGAATGGCTAATGAACGGAATTTAATTTCAGGTGATAAAACTTTTACTTTTGCCGTAGGCATATCTTTGTTGCTGTTTTACGCATTTGCTATGCAGTGTTTTAGTACATTGGCAACTTTACGTAATGAAACTAAAACTTGGAAATGGCCTGTGATAGTCTTTTTCTATATGACCGGATTGGCTTATGTAACAGCTTTGTTAGCTTATCAAATTTTAAAATAATGACTGATATTACAATTTACATAATTTTATTTTGGGCAATTTATCAAGTTTATAAACATATATTTTCACCTTCAAAATCTAATAGTTGTGATAAATGCGCCAAAAAAAATTATTAATTTTGAATAGTTTTTTGCAAAACTTTTGCTAAAAAACGACCTGTATATGAATGGGGGTACTTCACTAATTCTTCCGGCGTTCCTTCAAATAAAATTTGTCCACCATTTTGTCCGCCTTCCGGTCCTAAATCAATAATATGATCTGCTGTTTTTATAACATCCATATTGTGTTCAATTACTAAAACAGTATTACCTTTATTAACCAATTTATTTAACACTTCCAACAATATACGAATATCTTCAAAATGCAAACCGGTTGTTGGTTCGTCTAATATATAAAAAGTTTTTCCGGTATCTTTTTTAGAAAGTTCTGTGGCTAATTTCAAACGTTGTGCTTCCCCTCCGGATAGGGTAGGCGCCGGTTGTCCCAAAGTTAAATAGCCCAAACCAACATCTTGTAAAGTTTTTAATTTTCGGTATATTTTGGGAATAGGTTCAAAAAATATCACAGCCTCATTTATGGTCATCTCAAGTACATCGGCAATAGACTTTCCCTTGTAACGAATTTCTAATGTCTCTCTATTAAAGCGTTTACCTTGACAAGTCTCACAAGTAATCTGTACATCAGGCAATAAATTCATTTCAATAGTACGAATACCGGCACCTTCACATACAGGACAGCGCCCTTCTTTTACATTAAAGGAAAATCGTCCCGGTTTGTAGCCGCGGATCTGTGCTTCGGGTGTTTTAGCAAACAGATTTCTTATTTCTTGAAAAACACCGGTATATGTAGCCGGATTGCTTCGACTGGTTCTACCAATAGGACTTTGATCGATGTCGATAATTTTATCGATATGTTGTGTGCCACTTATACTTTGGTAAGGCATCGGTTCTTTAACCCCACGGTAAATTTCTTGATTTAGAATAGGATAAAGCGTTTCATTAATTAATGTTGACTTGCCGCTTCCGGAGACACCGGTAACACAAATAAATTTGCCAAGCGGAATGTTTACTGTAACAGATTTTAAATTGTTGCCACTTGCGCTTTTTAATATAATTGACTTCCCATTCCCTTTACGTCTTTTAGATGGTATTGCTATCATCTTTTTGCCGGTTAAATATTCAGCAGTCAAAGACCCGGATTGTTTAATGCTTTTTAAATCACCTTGAGCAACAATTTCACCGCCGTGTTTTCCTGCAAGAGGTCCCATATCTATAATGAAATCAGCTTCTTCCATCATATCTTGATCATGTTCTACAACAATAACCGAGTTGCCGATATCACGTAATTTTTTCAATGATTGAATAAGTCGTTCATTATCGCGTTGGTGTAATCCTATACTCGGTTCGTCTAAAATATAAAGAACATTTACCAGTTGCGCACCAATTTGTGAGGCTAAACGAATACGTTGAGACTCGCCACCTGAAAGTGATTTGGCAGGCCTAAATAAATTAAGGTAATCTAAACCCACGTCAGTCATAAAACCAATACGATTTTTAATTTCTTTTATAATTTCATGACCTATTAATTTTTGTTTTTCAGACAATTTTTCTTCAATAGTTTCAAACCACTTTGCCAATTCCGATAAATCCATTTGTGCTAAATCTACAATCGATAGACCGTTAATTTTAAAATAACGAGCTTCTTTTTTTAAACGACTGCCTTCACAGACCGGGCAACGCTTTTCTGTCATAAAACTTTTTGCCCAGCGTTTAATTTTTTGACTGTCATTGGCTTCATATTGATGCTGTATAAACGGAATAATTCCATCAAATTTTAAATGATAAGATTGGGTTACACCCAATGTTTTAGAATAAATTTCAAAGTGTTCATCAGCACCATATAAAATTACTGACATAGCCTTTTTAGGAATATCTTTGATAGGTATATCCAGGCTAAAATTGTATTTTTTGGCAATAATTTCTAACTGATTAAATAACCAAGTTTTTTTATGAGGCCCCAAAGGTGCCAAACCACCTTTTTTGATGGAAATAGCAGGATTAGGAATTACTTTTTGCATAGCTACTTCAAAAACAGTTCCTAAACCTTTACAATGGGGGCAAGCACCTTTCGGAGAATTAAAAGAAAAAGTATTTGGCTCAGGTAAAGCATATGAAATGCCGGAAGTTGGGCACATCAAATTTTTACTGAAATACCGGCTGTCTTCTTGTGACTCATTTATAATCATAAGTGTGCCTTTACCATGATATAAGGCAGTTTCAATACTTTGCTTTAGGCGGCGATTATGACCTGTTATTTGTAAATAATCAATTACTATTTCAATATCATGAGTTTGATATCTTTCTAGCTGCATGTTGCGAGTTATCTCTTGTATTTTACCATCAATTCGGACTTTTAAAAATCCTTGTCTTGCTATTTTTTTGAATAATTCTTTATAATGCCCTTTGCGAGCCTTGACAATCGGTGCCAGTATGTAAATATGCTTATTTTGAAATTGTTCTTCAATTAGTTTTAAGATTGCTTTTTCAGTATAACTGACCATTTTTTCTCCGGTTTCATAAGAATAGCCTTCACCTATTTTAGCATATAACAGCCGTAAAAAATCATAAATTTCTGTTACGGTACCAACCGTACTGCGTGGATTTTTATTAGTTGTTTTTTGTTCAATGGCAATTACCGGCGATAGTCCATCAATTTTATCTACATCAGGTCGGTTTAAGCCACCAAGAAATTGTCGGGCATAAGCCGAAAAAGTTTCAATAAAACGTCGTTGTCCTTCCGCAAAAATAGTATCAAAAGCTAATGAAGATTTACCACTACCGCTAAGACCGGTAATGACACTAAGTTTTTTATGGGGAATACGTACATCCAGATTTTTTAAGTTATGTTCTTTAGCCCCATATATTTCTATAAAAGTTTGCTTTCTGCTCATTTTAATGTAAAATGCAAAAATACATGGTTTTTTTTATGAAATTATATTTTAGTTAAATTTTAAAACATTTTATTAAATAAAATATTCCGTTTACAAAATATTGATTAATGTTAGAATATAAAAAAACCGTTTATTGATTGAAAACGTCATTTCATCAAATGAAATATGTCGTTTACCAACTAACCAAGTTATTATACATTTAAT
>WGBX01000073.1 GCA_015494075.1 Flavobacteriaceae bacterium | reverse complement strand
GTTGATTACTTTAATAAGGTAACGAATTATCATAATGCATTGTCTTCTTTGCAAGTTAATCCCAAATTAGCCAAGTTGTTGCCAATGGTAGAAAGTTTAAAAGATTTATCACAAGATTTGTTGTATTTGTCTTTGAATTTTTAACAATTTTTTTAGAAAAATTGATTTGAACTAGGATTTCTTATTTTATTTTTTTTATCTTTACGGCTGAATTAAAAGCTAAAATAACAAGTAGTATTATGAGAAAATCAAATTGGTTGACCCAATCTGTTCTTGTAGTCTTGGTATTCTTAATGGGAATATCAACACTAGCAGCCCAAGAAACAGTAGACGCTGTAATGAAAGCGCGGGGTCTGTCTGACAAAGACAAGATTGCTGCTGTCAAAACCTTCATGCCTCGCGGAGGTCGTGATGAGTACTTTGGAATTGTAGGTACCGGAAACTCCGGAACCATGATCGTATATGGTATACCCAGTATGCGTATCTACAAATATGTTGGGGTATTTACGCCAGAGCCTTGGCAAGGTTTCGGATTTGATGACGAAAGTTCACTTTTATTAAAAAAATCCAATCCTGATAACAGAATCCCAACTTACGGGGATATGCGTTTCCCTGCATTTTCTGAAACCAATGGTAAATACGATGGTAAATATGCCTTCTTTTCTGATGGTGCCAATGCCCGTGTTGCCTTATTAGGTTTAGATGATTTTGAAACTAAACAAGTTTTGTCTAACACTATTTTAAAAAGTGTTTTTCCGGAGGCGGCTGTTACACCAAATACAGAATATGTCGTGCAATCCGGTCAATACCCAATGCCTTGGGATAACAAAATCACCGATTTAGCTAAAGCTAAAAATGGTATTACTTTCTGGAAAGTTCACCGTATTGAAAAAGAAGGTGAGCATAAAGGCCGTATGTTAAAAGAAGAGTCTTTTACAGTTGAGATGCCTCCTTATACTTATGATTATAATGATGTAGGTAAAGGTGCTTCTGACGGTTTATTGTTTGGGTTAGCCTTTGACAATGGAAAAACTTATGTTTATACCTTAGATTATAAAAAAGCAGCAGGTTTAAAAAAAGTACCGACTACTTTCTCTCAATATATTCCTTTAGATGAAGTAAAAAAAGCTAATCTTTTTAGTTTTGTAGAATTGCCGGCTTCTGCCAATATGGTTAAAGTTACTGCAGATGGTAAATATGTGGTAGTAGCTGCTGATAATGTTTTGGTATTAGACGCTGCCAAAATGAAAAATAATTTAGGCAAAAACGTTAAAGCAGATGCTGTTTTGCATAAATCCATACCTGTCGGAAAAGGTGTTGTAGATGTTACTTTTGATTATCGTAAAGGAGTTGCTTATGCTTCTGCACACGATGACAGTAAAATTGTTCGTTTTAATTATGAAAACGGTAAAAAATTAGATGAAGTAAAATTAGACTTCAAACCTTCTTATTTAATGACACCACAAGGTTTATCAACTGAACCACATTCTAATTACTTAATTGCTGTTGACAAAGAAGCTTATCTGAAAAACTTACCTAAAACCGGTCCGGTTCGACCGAGTGTTCAACACTTAATTGATATATCTTCTGACGATGAAATGGTTGATACTTATACCATGACATTACCACAAGCCAATGTTTACGGCAATGTTGCTATTTTAAGAACAACTATTAAGCCTATTATCCGTTATCCTACCGGAACCAACTCACGTACCGGTGAAGCTTCACCTTTCCGTGCTGTTGCCGGTCAAGAAAAAATTGAACGTCAAGGTAACCGAGTTCACGTTTTCGGTACTTTGATTCGTTCGCACATTACACCCGAAATTGTAGAAGTTAACGAAGGAGATATTGTTTCATTCCACTTGACTAACTTAGAAAGAGCAGAAGACGAAACTCATGGTTTTACTGTTGATACTTATGGAAAACACGGTTCATTCGAACCCGGTAAAACAGCTTCCTTAACTTTTGTAGCTGACAAAGCCGGTGTATTCCCTTACTATTGTACAGAATTCTGTTCGGCCTTGCACTTGGAAATGGAAGGTATTTTACTAGTTAGACCTAAAGGCTATAAAGGTGGTCCGGCCGGTGCTGTTAGTGAAAAATTGACTAAAGAAGAATTGGCCAAATACAAACAAGATTACGAAAAGAAACTTAAAGTTATCAAGGAAACCGGTGATGTTATTAACAGTGTTGTTGACTACTTAAAGAAAAATCACTATGAAAAATATTCTTATGTAAAAGCTTTAGTTGCTGATGCCTTTGACCAGTTGAATAAAGGTAAGATGGCTGAAGAAAAATATAAGAAATACGCTAAAGAAGGCAAATGGAAAGATGCTTTCTTATGGGCTGAACAATATTTCCAATATCAAGTTAAAGCTGCTGATGTTGGTTTGAGAGCTAAAAAATTGTTAGGTGAAAAATTAGCTCAAGATAAATAATTAAACTAAAAGTCTAAATAGAATTGGATTATGAAAAAAATAAATAACATATCTTGGTTGCGTATCGTTAGTGCAACCATGTCCTTAATGCTTATTGCCTTGTTTGCCGCAAGTTGCGGAAATGGTAAAGAAAGCGGAAAATCCGGAGCTGCCAGTGATGTAGGTGCGCCGAGAGGAAAGGAATCTTTCCAAGACATAGTCAAACGTCGAGGTTTGAACGAAGATGATGTTTTAGCAGCAGTTAAAACATATACCCCTGATAATGTTAAAGATGAAGCGATTACCGCTAACTCGGGAGGTCAAGAAGGAAACATGCCTTCATATGTAGTTCCTTCCATGCGTATGGTTAAATATATTCCGATTAACACCCGTCAACCTTATGCCGGTTTTGGTTATTCTGAGGAAACTTTTAAGTTGATGAAAGATGGTTTTATTGATGGAACCAAAATCTTATGGGGGGATACCCACCACCCGGGTTTTTCAGAAACTAATGGTGATTATAATGGTAAATGGATGGTAATCAATGATAAAGCCAATCCTAGAGTTTATGTTGTAAATTTAAAAGATTGGTATGTAAAACAAACGGTTCAAAATCCGATTTTCCGTTCTGACCACGGAGGTTGTTTCTTTACGCCCAATTCAGAATATTTTATGGAAGCTTGCCAATATCCGGCACCATTTGATAGAAAATACTATCCTTTGACTGAAGAAAACTATAAAAAATACTGGAGAGGTGGTTTAACTTATTGGAAATTTGATAATGACAAAGGAAGAGTAAATGAAAAAGAGTCATTTACTTTTGAATTTCCACCTTATACTCAAGATTTATCCGATGCCGGTAAAGCCAAATCATATGGTTGGGGTTTCACTAACTCTTTCTGTTCAGAAGTTTACTTTGGTGGTATCATGCAAGGACGTCCGCCGTTTGAAGCCGGTTGTTCTTCAAGAGACGTCGATTACTTACACGTAACTAATTGGAAAAAAGCCGAAGAATTATTTAAAGCCGGAAAAATCGGTAAAAAAGTAATCAACGGCATGCATGTAATTACCATTCCGGAATCTATCAAATACGGTTTATTATATTTGATTCCCGAACCCAAATCACCCCACGGTGTAGATGTGAACCCTAGTGGTGAATACATCATCGTTGCCGGTAAATTGGATTCTCATGCTTGGGTTTACAGTTTTGATAAAATCATGAAAGCTATCAAAGATAAAAACTTTGAAGGTAAAGATGAGTATGGTATTCCTATTATTCCTTTAGAAGCTGCGCTTCATGGTAGTGTTGAAGTTGGTTTAGGACCCCTTCACAACCAATATGACAGCAGAGATGGTGTGGTTTACACATCAATTTATGTAGATTCCCGTGTAACCAAATGGAATTACAAAACTTTGAAAGTTTTGGATTATGTACCGTCTCATTACAATATTGGACACTTGGTATCTTACCATGGTGACACTAAACATCCGAAAGGTAAGTATTTGATTGCTTTGAATAAATTATCTATTGACCGTTTCAATCCGGTAGGACCTTTGCATCCGCAAAACCACCAATTGATTGATATCGCAGCTGAGCATCCTAAGTTAATTTACGATTTACCTTTGCCTATGGGTGAACCGCACTATACGATAATGATGGATCGTAATTATTACGAGAAAAACAATTTGGAATCTTATCCTGTCGGTACCGATATTGTTACTATGTCTAAATCCCCTTATGCTACCGAAGCCGGTGCAGAAAAAGTAGAAACCAAAGGTAATACCGTAGAAGTTTTCGGTACCATTAAGGATGGTAAAGTAACCCCTGCTGATATCAATGTTAAACAAGGACAAGATGTTGTATTGCACTTGACTAACTTAGGTACCACGCCTTTTGATCATTATGTTTACGAATTGGTATCTTATGACAAAATGTATCCGTATGCACCGGGTGAAACGGCTACTATCAAGTTTAATGCTGAAAAAGCCGGCGTTTATCCGATTGTTATTGACTCGCAAAACAGTCCCCAAAAACGTCAGTTAGTAGGACATTTAACTGTTACATTTGATCAAGATGCTGAAAATAAACGTGTATTAGCATATACTCAACGAATCAATTGGGATAACAAAGTACAAGCTTTCAAACCATCTGCCATCGAGTTGAAAAACATGTTGCCGGGTGAAATGGAATTCTTAAACTATGGTTGTAATGCTTGTCATAAGTTTGGCGAACCCTTTAATGGTCCCGACTTGTTGATGGTACACAAACGTCGTGATAACAAATGGTTGAAAGATTGGATTTTGGATCCTGAATCAAAATATAAAGATCCGGATATTGAAGCTATGCGTCAAACCTTTAAATTAGCAATGCCTAATCAACATGTTGATCCTAAGGATGTTGACAAGTTGATTGAGTACATGAAAGCTAAATCAGAACAAGTAATTAAAGAAATGTCTAAATAAGGATTAGTTCTTTAACTATCAATATATTGGGCTGTCTTTAGGGCAGCCCAATTTTTTAAAAAATAATGATAGATTTATTTGATTGTTATTTAAAATCATTATAAATTTGTCACAAATAAAAATAAGAGATTATGAAAGAAAATGCTAAAAAATTTAAGTTATTGTACATGATTTTTGGTCTGTTAGGTACAGGCTTAATAGTGGTAACTTATTTTCTGCCATTTTGGTGGGTTGCCTTACAAAGTATACAATATCCAAAAACCATGTACCCCAAAGGAATACGTATAGAGTTTAAATATAATGGTGTTTATAATGGTTGTAAAGGCGTACGTGAACGTTCAGAATTGGCTATGGATGCCGGCGCTAACTGTTTGATTGAAATGAATAAAATTAACCATTTTATAGGTATGTATCCTATAGTTCAAGGCGTTAATGATGTTGATGAACTAGGTAATCATGTTAAATATCCAGTTTATGCCGGTGATAGTATTCCTGCTGATAAAATTCCGGGGGCTTTAAAAGTCTTAGACGGCATTATGCGTAATGCACATATAGCTTTTGGTGTAATAGCATTATTAGGGCTTTTGTTTGTTTTTGTTTCTAAGAAAAAATTGACATGGGCAGCTATTTTAACAGCTTTAACACCTTTTTATTTCCTAATTATTTATATTTATTATTTATATTGGTATGGACACCATCTAGGTTTGCATGGAGGTGGCGCTTTTAACGGTATTAAACCTTTCATGCCAACTGTTTTCGGTGAAGGTAAAGTAGCTCAGTTTACAACTATGTCTTATCCGTATATTGGTTTTTATATCGGTTTAGCCGGTTTTATTTTTATGATTTTGGCAATAAACTTTAAAAATAAATACTTTAAAAGTATTCAATCTTAACAAACATTTTGAATCATTCTAAATCAAGCTTATAATTTGCTTAGATTTAGAATGATTTTTATTTTAGTATTTTATCAGATTTTATATATGTCAAAATTCACCATTATTTTTGTATATCTTTTGAGTCTTTCAGTATATGGCCAGATTGATAGTAGTTACCATCCTGGGCTTCAATCTGAGATTTCTGACTTTGTGGGATCAAAAGAGGATATGAAAAATATCCAAACCTTAATAGATGCTTTAAGTCCGGGTGATACTTTAAAGTTATCTCCGGGTTTTTATTATGGCCCCGCACATATTAAGACTCCAAATGTTACCATTGACGGCCAAGGAAAAGCTACAATTTCAGGAAGAAATTTACGTTCGGTAATTTATATTGAAGCCTCCGGAGTTACCATACAAAATTGTCATATTATTGAATCGGGTGATTCGCCTGATAAAATTGATTGTGCCATTAAAGTTAAAAAAGCAAATGACTTCAGAATAATCAATAATAAAATTGCTGAAACTTTATTTGGAATAGATGTTTTTTGGTCAGAAGGCGGTCTTATAAAGCACAATGATATTACATCTATATCTAGAAAACCTAAGGGTTTGAAAGGTGATGCTATTCGTTTTTGGTACTCCAAGCACAATTTGGTTCAAGAGAATTTTTGGCATCAAGTACGTGACATGGTCGTTTGGTATTCATCTGATAATCAATTTATTGGGAATCGCGGTATTGGAAATCGCTATAGTATTCATTTTATGTATTCTCATAATAACCAAATTTCTCATAATCACTTTTCCAATTCATCAGTAGGGGTGTTTTTGATGTATAGTGAAGAAACCATTATGAATAATAATTTGATAGAGGGGTCACAAGGTGTTACGGGTATGTGTTTGGGTATGAAGGAGACATCATCTAATCAGATTATCGATAATAAATTTATTTATTCTGCGCGTGGTATTTATATAGATGTCTCACCTTTTGTTCCCTGGAAAACCAATACTATTTCAGGTAATGAAATAGCCTTTTGTAATACAGCTATTGAATTTTTAAAAGACCAAGAAGGAAATGTTATCACCAATAATATGTTTCATGATAATTTAACTCCCGTTTTTATTCAAGGAGGCGGTACTGCCAATCGTAATGAATGGGTTCATAATTATTGGGACGACTATGCCGGTTTTGATAAAGATGGCGATAATATAGGAGATTTTCCTTACAAGCTTTATGAATATCATGCTCGTTTGTGGCGATTTAATCCAAATATTCGTTATTTTTACGGAGCACCTATTTTATCTATAATAGATTATTTAGAAAAGTTAGCACCATTTTCCAAGCCGCAATTTATATTAAAAGACCCAAAACCTATTTTTAATTTGGAAGCCTATAAAAAAAGACGTCAAAAGGAATTAAGTAATTAACCTTATTATATATTAATGCGATGAATCAACTCTTAGACATGCTTCAGATGCAACAGACTCTCAATGATGCAACCGGTGGTAAAAACTGGATTGAAGGTTTTACCAATAAAGGGAAGCCTATTAATTGGTACCGTTGTATATATATGGAGGCTGCTGAGTTGGTTGACTCTTACCCATGGAAGCATTGGAAAAATATTGATGCCCAACCAAACCGGGAAAATATTAAAATTGAGATTGTTGATATTTGGCATTTTGTAATGTCAGCAGCACTACGTGATTATCAGCTTTATCAAAAGGGCTCTTTGTCAGACTTGGCAAAACAAATGAGTAATTTGCCTCATTATCCTACCATTGTAACACCATCGGGTAATTTACCAGAAACATTTTATGATGAAATAGAAATTATTGAAAATCTTATTGGTGTTTTGTTTCGTTCAGATAAGGTCTTAGATCTTGTAGATGCATTTTATGACATGTCGGCAAAATTAGGTTTGTCATTGACAGAATTGTATCTGTTATACCTTGGAAAAAATGTCTTAAATCAATTCAGACAAGATCATGGTTACAAAGAAGGTACATACGTTAAAAATTGGAACGGAGAAGAAGATAATGTCAGGATGCAACATCTTTTGTCGGAATATCCATCAGTAGATGCGCGTCAATTATACAATTTACTTGAACAAGCTTATCAATCAATACAAAAAAAATAATTATGGCAGCAACTAAATCAAAAATTAACAGAAGGCAATTCTTAAAGGCCAGTGCTTCGGCAGTTGTTTCGCTGGCAGTTGTAGGAAGTGCTGCTTATTACTTTAAAGACAAAAGTAGTTTAAGAGAAAAAGGCTATTTAAGACCTCCGGGTTCAAGAGCCGAAAAAGACTTTTTGTTTGCCTGCATTAAATGTGGGTTATGTGTTCAAATTTGTCCTGTTAGAGCTATTAAGCTTGCCGATTGGAACGACGGTTTATCTTACGGAACGCCTTTTATAGATCCGGCTATTCAAGCCTGCGATTTTTCATGCGATGCTATCCAATGTGCAGAAACTTGTCCAACAGCAGCTATAGATTTTCAAATTTTCAAACATGCCGGTAATGAAGCGGTAGCCCCTTTATATGAGAAATATCCAAATGGTGATTTTCCGAGGGATATGAATCCTTTTAAGGTGCAAATTACGGCAATGAAACGAGCTGACCATATTGGTTTGGCCGAAATACCTAATCCAGACCAGTGTTTAGCGTATCATGGACAAGGTTATAAAGGACCTTTGGGACATGGTAATAAAGGTAAATTAAGACCGCCCGGAACTAGTGAAAGAATCCGGATAGAAGAAACACAAGTCAATCGCAAAATTTGCGATTTGTGTGTCGTATATTGTCCATTAGGAGAAGAGGCTATTGAATTATCTGAAATCTCGGAGGGTAAATTTTTACCGAAAGTAAAAGATGGTTGTGTAGGTTGCGGTGTATGTCAAATGGTTTGTCCAACGACGCCTCAAGCTATAATTGTAAAACCGGTAGATAAAAAACCACAGTTTGCTTAATTAACCTTAAAAAAATGAATTATGTCTTTTCTATATGATTTAATAACCCGTGATAAAAAAAGAAAACCATTACCTCCCAAAGATCGTTCTAGTTTACCCTTTGCACGTTTAGGATTTACTTTTAAAGAATGGCATGATGGCCATATTAATAAACATAAATGGCGCAATAGGCGTTGGGCTTTTCTTATCTTTATAAATCTTCTGTTTGTCGTTTCATTTGCATTTGACTTATCTATTTTAGAAGGGTCTTTAAGTGGTTCGCGGCTTATAGGAATCTATTTGATGGATCCTTTTAACTCTTCGCAAGAATTAATCATAGGCTCACGTGCAGGCTATGTAGCTTTGCTGACTACCAATTTTTGGATTGGTTTTTTTGTGATTATGACTTTTTACTGGCTTTTAGGTGGTAGAGCTTTTTGTTCATGGGTCTGTCCCTATCACTTTTTTGCTGAAATGGGAGAGCGTGTTCATAACTATATTGTCAAAAAGAAAAAAATACGAGAAAAAACCTATGATATTACCGTCAAATACGTTTTTTGGGCCGGTTTTTTATTGTTGGCTTACCTGACCAAGGAGTTAGTATTTGAAAATCTTAATCCGGTTGGTATTTTATCACGTTCTTTAATTTACGGGCCGGGTCTGGCACTTATTTGGGTTGTAGCATTGTTATTATATGAAGTTTTTGGCGTAAAACGTTTTTGGTGCCGTTATGTGTGTCCTATCGGCACGACTTATAGCTTTATAGGCGATGTGTCTCCTGTGGGCGTCAAATTTGAATTAGACAAATGCGGCTATTGTACCGACTGTCAAGATGTTTGCCTGGTACCACATGAATTATGGTTTGTTAAGCGTGGTGCAGCAACCAAAGAAGTGCATTTTACCGGTGGCGATTGTACCAAATGCGGTTTGTGTATAGATATTTGTTATGGTGAAGCGCTATCGTTTGGCTTTAAAGCACCAAGTTACGTATTAGGAAGTGTAGAAGAGAAAAAAGAATTACATCCGTTAGAAATACCGGATGAGCAAACAGATAAAAAGCAGGAAAAATAAATATGGAACAAAAAGTATTGATTGATATCAAACATTTGTCTAAAACTTTTAATAAAGTTAAAGTCATTAAAGATTTAACACGACAGTTTTATGCAGGTGATCGTATTGCTTTAATAGGTCAAAACGGCGCTGGCAAAACAACGTTAATACGTTGTATTTTAGGGCTTTACACTTATGAAGGTTTTTTAAGTGTTTTAGGCAAAAATTCTCGAACCGAAAGGGAACATATTTTGCAAGAAGTGGGTTTTGTGCCACAGTTGCCACCACCGCTCAAAATGACCGTTGCCGAAATAATGGATTTCTTTGCCATTATTACTAAAACAGACAAAGAAAAATTTGTGAAAATAGCCAATGACTTGAAATTAGATGTAAACAATCATTTAAACAAACCTTTTTTGAAATTGTCAGGAGGGATGAAGCAAAAATTATTAGTTTCATTGGCGTTGGCACGAAATCCTAAAATTTTATTAATGGATGAGCCTTCGGCGAATTTAGATCCTGAAGCAAGAACAATATTATTTAAATATTTGAAAGCACTTCCCGAAGAAACTTTAATGATTTTGAGTAGTCACCGGGTTGATGAAATTGAAGACTTAGTTAATCGGTTGATTGAAATGGATCTTGGAGAAATTGTTGTTGACACACCATTGATATAAAATTATAGTTAAGCACC
>WGBX01000072.1 GCA_015494075.1 Flavobacteriaceae bacterium | reverse complement strand
TATCTACACCAAACCTTTATGGCTGAGCATTGCTATTGTAACCATTGTGCTGGTTATTGTTGAATTAAAAAATTTCTTTTGGAAATTGTCTAGCAAATTTAATGAAGATGAATTTATAACACTTGCAAAATTTTTACTTATATCGGGCGTTGTTTTACCGCTACTTTCCAATGAACCTATCAATAGTCAAATTCCTGTTTCACCATTTAAAATTTGGGCATCAGTAGTTGTAATATCCGGCATTTCATATATCAGTTATTTAATAAAAAAGTTTATTTTTCCAAAAAAAGGTGCTTTTATTACCGGACTTTTAGGTGGCCTTTATAGTAGTACGGCAACTACAATTGTTCTATCAAAAAAAAGTAAAAACACCAGTGGTGATCTATACGAAATAGCAGCAGCCATTGTTTTAGCTACAGGCATGATGTTTTTACGCATTTTATTTTTAGCCTATATTTTTAACCCACAAGCAGGAAAAGAATTGAGTTTACCGCTATTATCATTAAGCTTTTTATCTGCACTAATTGCTTGGGCGATAGATCGTAAATCTCCAAAAAGCCGGACAAATTTAGAAGATTTTAAAGAAACGGAAGTTAAAAACCCCTTAGAATTTAAAACCGCTTTAGTTTTTGCTTTCTTATTTTTATTTTTTACTCTTTTAACAGAATACGTTTTAAAATGGTATGGACACCAAGGCTTACATATATTATCGTTTATTGTAGGCATTACTGACATTGACCCTTTTTTGTTGAGTTTATTCTCGGGAAAATATCATATTTCATTACAAGTCTTGGTACAATCAACACTTATTGCCATCACTAGTAATAATCTTATCAAACTTATTTATGCATTGATTTTAGGAAATACTAAAATCCGACGTGTTTTACTACTTAGTTTTGGCGGAATTATTTTAGGCGGAATTGTCTGGATATTAGTTATTTAAGATTTTTAATGAAAATTATTCATTAATTGCGCCGTTACAACAGATATTAAACCGGCGGTTTCTGTTCTTAATCTATTCTCAGATAATTTTACAGGCACAAACCCTGAGTCTTTTGCAAAAACGATTTCTTCTTGCGAAAATCCACCTTCGGGACCAATCATTATTAACAAATCACGCGCGGGTTTAATTTGCGTATTTAAATCAACTTCTGCTTTGCAATAAGCCACTAATTTTTCATTTTCAAGATGTTTTTGTGTGATAAAATCTTTAAAGGTTATCAAATCATTTAATTTGGGCTTGTATACTTGTAAAGATTGCTTCATTGCCGCAATTAAAATTCGCTCATATCTCTCTTTATTAATTTTTTTTCTTTCTGAAAACCGACAAAGCAAAGGTGTAATTTCGTCTATTCCTATTTCTGTTGCTTTTTCTAAAAACCATTCCAAACGTTCATTACGCTTTGTTGGTGCTATAGCCACATGCAACCGGAAAGGTCGCTTAGATTTTGCTTCATGTTTTAAAATTTTAACTGTTGTTTTTTTAGGATCATCTAAAATAATTTCAGCTTCAAACCAATCTCCTTTCCCATTAGTCAAAAAAAGGATATCACCTTTTTTTTGTCTCAAAGCTTTTATAATATGACGACTTTCTTCTTTATTAAAATTATAAAGAGACATTTGTGTCGACAATTCAGGTGCATAAAATAAGTTCATATGTAATAATTACTAATAATACTACAAATATACATTAAGTTATGAAGGCTTAAAAACAATTTTTTAAACCTGCATAACACTTGTCAACCAATCGTTAAAACTTTTAAAAGCTTTGTAATGTGACACAATAAATTGTGGTAAGTTTAACTTGTTTACAATTTCATCTGACGAATAATAATTGACAGCGTAATACTGTTTGTTTAATAGTAAAGGACAATTTTGTGCCATTACTTGCCAGTTTTTATTAGGAAGTCTTTTGTTTCGTAAACCTTGAATACCATTAGGGAAAAATGAATTTAGTTTTTTATCAGATTTTATTTTCCTAAACTGATCTGGATTTAAAGCTATTGCATTCCTTATTTTATATAAAGTTTGCCTATCAGGACGGTATAAACCTGCTGCAATAAAATTAGCTTCCGGACCAAATTGAAAATAAATTTCAGGCATCATCGTATTTTTACGACCTTCACGACTCACTACAGCACCCATCCATAATTTATATGGACTTTTGTCTTCTGAAAAACGAATATCTCTATATAAACGAAAAGCTGCTTGCTTAAAATCAATTTTTATATAAGAATCTATCTCTTGCATTTGGCTTATGACTTCTTCTGTTAAAGCCTTAAAAGGTGTTAAGACAGCCGATTCATAATAATATTTTTGTAGTTTAAACC
>WGBX01000071.1 GCA_015494075.1 Flavobacteriaceae bacterium | reverse complement strand
TTATTTTAGATAGAATTATTTTGCCGGCCAGTATAATTGTTTTGGTATTAAATCTATTTTTGGATATTGATTTTTTAAATTTGTTATTGGGCGCTTTTTTGGGGGGCGGATTTTTTTTGGCTCAATTTCTTATATCAAAAGGAAGATGGATTGGCGGAGGGGATATTCGTTTGGGATTTTTTATGGGCTTAAGTCTCGGCTTTCCATTGATTTTTTTAGCTTTATTTTTTGCTTATATGAGCGGATCAATAATAAGTATTTTTTTAATTTTATTTAAAAAAAGAAAAATTAACAGCAAGATTCCTTTCGGAGTTTTTTTGGCGCCGGCAACTTTTGTAACCCTTGTTTATGGAGAAAGGATACTTGATTGGTATTTGAGATATACAGGGGTTTATTGATTAGCATTATGTCATGCTGAACATTTCAGCATCTCAGGGAAAAGAGTAAAATCCTAAAATCCCCGAGATTCTGAATCAAGTTCAGAATGACGTAGGGTTGACACGAGACCCTGAACTAAATTCAGGGTGACAGTGGAATTGACATGAGACTCTGAAACAAGTTCAGAGTGACAGTGAAACCCCCATGTCATGCTGAACATTTCAGCATCTCGAGAGGAAAGAGTAAAATCCAAAAAACCACGAGACCCTGAAATAAATTCAGGGTGACAGTGGAATTGACATGAGATCCTGAAATATTCAGGATGACAGTGCTTTACAACGAGATCCTAAAATAAAAACCCCAAAAAATTCCAATTAATTTTTATTTTGCCAAGCTCTGGAAAATTTGTTATAATAAAAACAATTTATTATTTTTAAAAAATGAAAAATAAAGAAAAAGGTTTTACCATTTTTGAACTCCTTATAGTGATAGCCATTATCGGTTTATTGTCAACCACCGCTTTTTATACGCATAATTTAAGAGAAAAAGAAACATTAAAAGGCGCTACCAATGAAATTGTTTTGAATTTAAAAAGAGTTCAACAAATGAGTATGGGGGTTAATCAACAAGATATTGATAGATCGGTTGATTGCCCGAATGAAGTTTGCTATTTTGGGGTAAATTTTGATTTTGGCGCCGGAACGGTTTATCGTATTTATGTTGATTCCAATCATAGTAATCGTTACGATAGTGGTGATAAAATTTTAAAAACAGTGGAACTGCCATCCGGAATTGAATATTTTACCAGTGATATGATGGGCAGTAATCCAAATTATTTTGTTGATATTGTTTTTAGTTCTCCTTATGGCAAAGTTATAAATGTTCTTGATTGGTTCGGGGGACCTGCTACATGTAATAGTTCCGGAGAATGTTCTTTAATTGTTCGTTTAAAAAGCGATACTTCTCAATATATGACAATTAAAGTTAATAAAGAGGGTTTGATTTATGTTGAATAAAGAAAAAAACGCTTATACTTTGGTTGAAGTTGTTGTGGCAATATCTATTTTAAGTGTTGGTGTTTTATCGCTTATGTCTTTGTTTTCCAATTTGGCGACTTATCAAAGAAAGATTGATTACAGGGATAAAGCGATTTATTTCTCTCAAAACGCTTTTGAAGGAGTGAGATCAAGACTGGAAACCAATCTTGGGAGGTGTGAGTCTAACCAAGATTTATGGCGTTGCGCAACAGAAGGAATTGATCCTTGTACTTGCAAAAGAGTTGCCGGTGGTGATGATCAATTTTTCGGGGATATTAAAAATTTTTACGCTTCTTATGATGGATTAAATTGGGATTTTAAGTTGGAAGACGGAGTTTATGTTCCTCCATTATGGTCAAGAATATATTATAATTGTCCGCCGGGCGGAAATTGTTATTATTCTTGTGATGATATTGGCGGAGGAAATTCAACGGAAACTCCTTTTGAAAGAAAAATGGTTGTTGAAAATAATCATGATTACGATGGTGATTCTTTGCCTGATATGATTCAAATAAGTTCGGTAATACGATGGAGAGAAGATGGGCAATATAAATATGTTACCACGAGTTCTGAATTTTATAATTGGCAATGGGTGAAAAATAATTAATTTATGATTTTTATCAATAAAATTAAAAAAAATAATGGCAGCACTTTATTGATTGCACTGGTGGTTTTATCGGTTTTGTTATTAATGGGGATAGTGGTGGCAAATATTGTAATTAAAAATATTCAAATTACCAGCAATTACGGAAAATCAAATTATGCTTATTATGCCGCTGATATGGCCTTAAAAAAAACCCTTTGGCTTTTGAATAATAAAATATACAGCAATACCAATCCTTGGGGTAATGAAGTTTTCTACGAGGCCGGAGTGGATATGTGTCCCGGAACATGGGATGAAAGCGCTCAAAACTGTCCTTGTCCCATAGATCCGCTGACAAATCCCAAGCAATGCGTAACAAATAATAAAACCCTTATAATGACCGGAACCTCTCCCGACGGTCGGGCAAATTTTAAGGTTTATTTAATGATTGAATATCTTGATCCGGCAAATCCGAGCGGTTTAAACAGAAAAATGACAATTACCTCTGTTGGGGAATATAATAATAATGTTCGGTCCTTAGAATATGTCACTTATATCGGCAGGATCGCTCAAGAATAATATGTTTCAAAAAATTCAAGAAAATTTAAAAGCTTTTACTTTGATTGAAATGTTGATATCGGTTACCATTTTTATTTTAACTATCACAACCGTTTTGACGATTTTCACTTTTTCTTTAAAAAGAAACAAGGAATTTATCGGCAAGCAATCGGAGATTGACGCCGGTCGACTTATTTTTGAGGAAATTTCTCGCGAACTTCATAGCGCCAAAATAAATGACAGTATTGATCGTTCAAGTTCAATATGTCCTCCTTTGAATACGGTTTTTGATATCAGTGAAGGGAAAAAAGCGATTTCTTTTATATTGAATGATAAGTGTGTGAAATATAAGTTGGGAACTTATGGAGGGAATAATAATGTTTTGTTAAGAGAAGAGGAAAAAGCGGTTGACGGAACTTCTCATTCTTTAATGCCGATTTCAGATTATAAAAATTTGGAAATTTCCGATTTGGTTTTTGATATTAATTCGGATGATGAATATTTGGTTAATTTAAAAATATCCGTTAAAGCAAAAGGTGAACCGGATAGTAAATCTTTTAATTACCAAAATTCAATCAAAAGTTCTCGTTCTCAAGTTGTTAAAAAAAATTACTTAAAGTATTGGTCTGATTTTAATGATGTTTATGATAGCGCTAAAAAAGATAATTATGTTTATTTGGCAACTGATAATGGTTTGAAAGTTTTTGATGTTTCCGATCCGACAAATATTCTCAGCGTCAGTATTCCCGAAGAAATAGACAGGGAATGGTATCAAACGGACAGAGATGATTTTAAAACCGGTCAATTTATTGATACGGAATATGAATTGTCCGGACCGGCCACAAATGTTTTGATTAAACACGATGCCTTGTTTCACGCCCAAACCGAAAGTCCGCAAAGAGCGGTTGATAAATATGATTATGCCGGCGGTAATCATACTTGTGTTTTAAAAAACGATAATAATATTCATTGCTGGGGTGATCCGAGTAATAATCAATCGGATGATTATAATGGAGGAAACGCTATCGGTATTTCCGCCGGAGCAAATCATAATTGCGCTTTGCTAAATAATGGAAGCGTTCATTGCTGGGGGGACGATACTTTGAGTCAAGCCGGAGATCATACTCCTTCTTCCGGAAGTTTTATTGCTGTTTCAGCGGGAACAACTCATTCTTGCGCTTTATTGAATAATGGGAATGTTAGTTGTTGGGGGGATAATAGTTATGGCAAAGCAAATGCTTATACCGGAGGTGACGCCATTGGAATTTCCGTTGGAGAATCAAATTCTTGCGCTCTCTTAAGTAATGGAAATGTTCATTGTTGGGGGAGTAACAGTAATGGGCAATCCGCCGGATATACGGTTACCGGCGGTGTTTTGGCTTTAGCGGTTAGTGTTGGTAATAATTATGCCTGCGCTTTAAAAAGTAATGGAGATGTTGATTGTTGGGGTGATAATACCGGCGGTAAAAGAGCTGGTTTTCATGCCAATGAAGACGCTCTTGCTTTGTCGGTTGGAAAATTATTTGCTTGCGTTTTGGATGAATTGGGGCAAGTGAAATGTTGGGGAAATAGTCCGGGAAACTATTTAACAAGAGATGCAATCACCCTTTCGGTTGGAGATGAAGGCGTGGGTGGCGGACATGTTTGCGCGCTCTTGGAAAACGGAAATTTGCATTGTTGGGGCGATAATTCCAGAAATCAATCAACCGATTATACTAACGGCGATGTTGAATTATATTATCCGGCTGATATTTACCATTATCATAGCTCGGCCGATTATGTTTCTCGGATTTTTGATACGATCTCCAATACCGAGTTTTTGGTTTCTTCTTGGACGGATATTTTGGTTCCCGGCGGATTTGGTTCCAGTAGCGTGACGATAAAAATCAGAACTTCCAATGATAAAGATATGTTAACGGCGCCGGCTTGGACCAGTTGTTCAAATATTGCTAATAATACTGATATTTCCGCTAATTCTTGTGTTAACGATGGAGATAGGTATATTCAATATAAAGTTAATTTCGCCACTTCCAATGACAGATTTACGCCTAAAATCAATAATTTTAGTCTTAAATATAAACATAAAACATTTCCTAAAAAATTAAAATTTAAAAATAATTATCTTTATTCCATAAACAGCGCCGGCGGAACCAATCAAGAAATTTCGGTTTTAGATTTATCAAATTTAAGTAATATTACGGAAGTTGCTTTTTTTGACAAATCTTTGTTCGGTAATTTTGAAGATTTTGATATTACGGGAGATAACCTTTTTACTGTCGGGCAAAAAAAAGAGATCAGCAAAATTTTTTCTCGAAATAATAATGTTTGTTATCTTTTAAAAAATAATAATGTTTTTTGTCAGGGAGATTTGCTTTTTGGGGGGAGTATTCCTCTATTTAGCGATTATACTTTAAAAGACGCGATTGATGTAGCTACAAGCAGATATCATACCTGTGTCCTTAATAAAAGCGGTAATGTTATTTGCTTGGGAGATTTTAATTCTCATGGTGAATCAGACCCTTATTTTGGTAGTGATGCTATTGCTATTTCGGTTGGAGAGAGTCATACTTGCGCTTTGCTAAATAATGGTAATGTTCATTGTTGGGGGAGGAATTATGGCTCTTCTTCTACCGGCTATACTAACGATAATTACAATGGAGGTGATGCTATTGGTGTTTCTTCGGGAGATAAGCATAATTGCGTTTTGCTAAATAATGGTAATGTTCATTGTTGGGGACAAAAATGGCCTGTTAATTCTTCTACCGGTTATACAACTGATGATTATTCTCCCGGTAGTGGTGTAAACACAATTAAAATAGTTTCCGCCAGGTATCATAATTGCGCTTTATTGGATAACGGTAATGTTCATTGCTGGGGTCAGGACAACGGGGGACAAGTGAATGATTATTTAAATGGTGATGCTGTTGATGTGGCAACCGGTGAAGCTCATTCTTGCGTGATTAAGAGCAATAAAAATATCTATTGCTGGGGAACTAACGCTCATGGAGAAATTAATGATGCAAATGGAAAATCGGCTGATCAAATATCTGCCGGAAACGAAAAAACTTGTCGTATTTATAATGTTATTCCTTTTCATGGTCCTTCTTTTGTTGCTGTTGATTGTTACGGGAAGGATCCTAGTTCCTACAGTCCTTCTTCGTTTCTGCAATTTGCCGATATTAGTCAGCCGGATAATGTTAATATGTATAAATATGATGATATAGACCCTTGGACCGCTAATCAAAAAGGTAATTTAGGATTTTTTCATTCCAAAATTAAAATTGATCCAAATGATACTACAAAAGTATATATAGTTTCCGCTGATTATGAAAGCACTTGGGGAATATCTAATTGGTATGGGATCGGAGGAGTATATTCTTTTGATGTTTCAGATCCAAGTAATATTAATTTTTTAAATTTTTTAACTCTTTTCCCTTCCCCGGAACCGCTTGTAGCTGGAGGTTTTGATTATTTAAACGATATTAAAATAGACGGGGATAAACTTTTTAGCATTAGTAATTATAATTTTTCTTCTAATAGTTCATTTAATGGTAAAGGAACTTATTTAGCAGTAATTGATATTACCAATCCTAACAATATGCTTGCAAGTACGGAAAAAACATTATTTGCAGATGAAAGTGGAAAATCTGCTTTGAAAAACGGTTTTATATATGTTCCTACTTATAACAGTATTGTAAAATATGATAGTACCAATGATAAAGAGATCTTTTTGTATAATGTTTTAGGGGCCGGACAAGGAATCCGGTTTGTTGATGATCAGAATATTTTAATGTTTGGTAAAGGAAAGACAAATACTGTAAATGAATTATCATTAATGCCTAGTTTGATTAAAGTTAGTGAAGAAATTAATAGTGTAACAGGTACTTTATTTCATGATCATGAAATATGTAAAGTAAATGGTGATATTGATCATTATGTTTATGAGCTTGATACTGATAGTCATTGTTTGATTTTTGATATTGATAATAATAGACTTGTAAAAAAATATGATAATAACGGTCCAATGCTTACACATTTTGATATATCAGAATCTTTTACTTATGCTTATAATGCAAAAAATTATTTATTATTATTTAACAATCAGGGTGATTATAATGTTTATGACGTTACGGATAGAACCGGTTTATCAAGCGTAGATTCCGGAACAACCGATTATCTTAATTTTGGATTGATTTATGATAATTATTTATACGCTTCTTTAGGACCTTTGGGTGCCAGCGATGGGGGTTTGAATGTTTATGATTTAACAGAATTGGATACTAATTCAAATTTGGATTTGATATATAGCAGAAATTATTCAAGTGTATTTACTTATTATTTGGCGATTGATAAAAAAAATAAACGTTTATATCAACAGGCCTGGGATAATGGCAGTGGTAAGGGGTTGTTGATTTATGATATTTCCGACCCGACAAGTATAGGAATACCTATCTTTAAAGGAGGTTTTGATACCGGCAGTATAGCTGTTAAAAACGGTTTATTATATACGACTGCCAATGGTATCAAAGTTTATGATATGTCAACCCCGACAAATCCGGTTTTGATAAAATCAAGTACTGATTCCAGATTAAGCGGTTCCACTTACAATGCTAAAATTATCGGTGATTATCTTTTGGTGGATGCCGAACCGGAAGGGGGCGGTTTTGATCCCAACACTGAAGGGGTTTGTAAAAATTTTGCCAAATCTTATTTGATTGATTTGAACACTTTAACGATAAAAGAAGTTTATGATGGTGGTATGGGTGATGTTATCGGAGATTATGTTTATCGTAAAGTGGATACCAATAAAATTGAGGTTTTAAAACTTTTGGAAAAGGGGGAAATTAAAGAAAAATAGTTTTTATGAAAAAAGAAGAGGCCAAAAAAAGAATTGAAGCTTTGAAAAAAGAAATAAATTATCATTCTTATCTTTATCATGTTTTGGATAAACCGAAAATCAGTGATGCTGTTTGGGATAGTTTAAAAAAAGAATTGGCTGATTTGGAAAAACAATTTCCCGAATTTATTACACCGGATTCACCCACCCAAAGAGTTAATGGACAAGCTTTAAAAAAATTTAAAAAAGTTGTTCATAAAGTTCGTCAGTGGTCTTTTTTGGATATTTTTGAAGAAAAAGAATTATTTGATTTTTTTGAAAGAGTGGAACGTTTATTAAAAAAACAAGGAATAAAAGAAAGGCCGGAATATGTTGTTGAACTCAAAATAGACGGAGTTCATATTATTTTAAGTTATGAAAAAGGCGTTTTTGTTCAAGCGGCTACTCGCGGGGACGGTAAAATAGGCGAAGATGTCACTCAAAACATTAAAACCATTTCCAGTATTCCAATGCGTTTGAGAAAAGATTATTCTTTGGTAGTTGAGGGAGAGGTTTGGATGAGTGAGGCAGAGTTTCAACGATTAAATCAAGAAAGAAAAAATAAAGGAGAAAGCGAATTGGCCAACCCTCGTAATGCGGCCGCCGGGTCAATCAGACAACTTGATCCCAAAATAACAGCTCAAAGAAATTTGGATTGTTTTATTTATGATTTGGATAAATTGGAAAATAAAAAAAGACCGAAAACTCAATTTGAAGAGTTGCAATTTTTAAGAAAAATCGGTTTTAAGACAAATAAACATTACGCTTTATGTCGCGATTATGAAGAAGTGATTAAATTTTGGAAACATTGGCAAAAATACAGAAACAGAGAGCCATATTGGATAGACGGAGTGGTTGTTAAAATCAACAAAGTGGAATATCAAGAATTATTGGGTTATACCGGTAAAGCGCCTCGTTGGGCGATTGCTTTTAAATTTCCTCCGGAACAAGTAACCACCATTATAGAAGATATTAGTGTGCAAGTTGGCAGGACGGGCGCTTTAACTCCGGTGGCTCATTTAAGGCCGGTAAAAGTGGCCGGTTCAACCATTTCCAGAGCGACTTTACACAATGAAGATGAAATTAAAAAGAAGGATATCAGGATAGGAGATACGGTTGTTATTCAAAAAGCCGGTGATGTTATTCCGGAAGTTGTGGAACCGATAAAATCTTTGCGTAGCGGAAAAGAAAAAAAATTTATAATGCCATTAAGGTGTCCTATCTGTGGTTCTGAAACAATTAGAAAAGACGGGGAAGCGATCAGGTATTGTACAAATCCGAATTGTTATGCTCAGGAAAAAGAAAAAATTATTCATTTTGTTTCCAAAAAAGGATTTGATATTGAGGGTTTGGGAAAAAAAATTGTTGAGCAATTAATTCAAGACGGTTTAATCAGGGATTTTTCAGATATTTTTGAGCTTAAAGAAGGAGATTTAAAACCTTTGGAAAGATTTGCGGAAAAATCGGCGCAAAATTTAATTAAGGCCATTAAAAAATCAAAAGAAATAGAATTGGCAAAATTTTTATACGCTTGCGGAATCAGATACATTGGCGAAGAAACCGCAGTTTTATTGGCGAATGAAATTTTTCATTCAAAGAAGAAAAAAGTGAGGATAAAAGAAGTGCTTTCTTTTTTCCAAAAATTTACTTTAAATGATTTTCAAAAAATTAATGGAATAGGAGAAAAAGCGGCGCAAAGTTTGTTTGAATTTTTTCATAATCAAAAAAATATCGAAGAATTATCTAAAATAGATAGCTTGGGGGTGGAAATCATTGTGCCAAAATTTAATGAAAAGAAATTATCCGGAAAAAATTTCGTATTAAGCGGATCTTTGAAAAATTTGACAAGAGATGAAGCAAAAGATAAAATAAGATCATTGGGAGGACATATTTCTTCCTCGGTCAGTTCCAAGACAGATTTTTTAATTCTTGGCGAAAAACCGGGTTCAAAATTTGAAAAAGCCAAAAAATTGGGAGTTAAAATAATTGATGAGGTTGAATTTTTAAAAATTATTAAAGAGTGATTTGTTTTTATTATCGAGACCCTGAAATAAATTCAGGGTGACAGTGAAATTGACACGAGATTACACCTCCGTGTCATACTGAGCCCCCATGTCATGCTGAATTTTGTGCTGAATTTATTCGGTATTATTTCAGCATCTCGTTTTCTCCCCATGTCATACTGTGAGCCCCCCATGTCATGCTGAATTTATTTCAGTATCTCGCTTCTTTCATGTCACCCTGAACTTGTTTCAGGGTCTCATGGGAAATAAGT
The DNA here is from genome assembly GCA_015494075.1 of Flavobacteriaceae bacterium. Taxonomy (GTDB): domain Bacteria; phylum Bacteroidota; class Bacteroidia; order Flavobacteriales; family Flavobacteriaceae; genus WGBX01. The sequence goes on along the minus strand of WGBX01000071.1, from coordinate 2,586 downwards.
AAACCTAAAACCAGCGAAATCCTGAATAGTTCGGGGTAACAGTAAAATGACACGAGATTCTGAAACAAGTTCAGAATGACATATACTATTTACATTACTCCGCTTCACCCCATGTCATGCTGAATCTTGCGTCGAACTTGTTTAGATATCATTTCAGTATCCCATAGGGAAAGTAAATAAATCAATAAAATCATTTTAAATTTTTATAATAAATCTATGTTAACTATTAAAGAAGTAGAACATATTGCCAAATTAGCTCGTTTGGAATTAAACGAGGATGAAAAAGAAAAATTTAGTAAACAACTTTCTTCCATTTTGGATTATGTTAAAAAATTAGAAGAAGTAAACACCGACAATATTGAAATAACCGCCCAAGTGACAGGGCTTCTAAACGTTTTTGAAGATGATAAAATCAGAGAAATAAGCGAGGAAAGAAAAGAAAAAATAATTAATAATGCCCCTAAACATGAAAACAATATGTTTAAGGTTAAAAGAATAATGCAATAATATGTTGACAAAATTATCTATCAAGGAGGCTCATCAAGGACTAAAAAATAAAGATTTTTCTTCTGAGGAATTGACAAACGCTTATATTTTGAATATAGAAGAAAAAAACAAAGATATTAACGCTTTTGTTTTTAAAACTTTTGATTTAGCCAGAGAAACAGCCAAACAAGTTGACAAAAAAATTAAAGATAATCAAGAGATTTCTTTATTGGAAGGTTTGCCTATGTCAATAAAAGATTGTTTTTGTGTGAAAGATGTTGAGTCAACAGCTTCTTCCAATATTTTAAAAGGATATATACCTTCTTATGACGCAACAACGGTTAAAAAAGTCAGAAACTTGGGCGGGGTTATTTTGGGAAAAGTAAATACCGACGAGTTTACAATGGGCGCTTCAACAGAAACTTCCGCTTTCGGCGTAACAAAAAATCCTCATGATTTAAGTCGGGTTTCCGGAGGAAGTTCCGGTGGCTCGGCGGCTTCAGTGGCATCGGAAATGGCTATGTATTCTTTGGCAACCGATACAGGCGGTTCCATTAGGCAACCGGCTTCTTTTTGCGGAGTGGCCGGTTTAAAGGTTACTTATGGAAGAGTTTCCCGTTTTGGTGTTATGAGTATGGCCTCTTCTTTGGATACGATCGGGCCAATTGCCAAAAATGTGGAAGATTTAGCCATTGTTTTGCAAGCGATTGCCGGTCATGATAAGTATGACGCCACCACACCGCAAATAAAAGTTCCGAATTATTTTGAAGAATTGAAAAAAGATATTAAAGGTTTGAAAATAGGTATTCCTAAAGAATATTTGAACGATAAATTAAATCCCGAACTTAAAAAAATCATTGAGAAAACAGCTCAAAAATTGAAAAAAATGGGTTGCGAAATAGTGGATGTCAGCTTGCCTCATACCGAATATGCTATTGCCGTTTATTACATTATCGCTCCTTCGGAGATAAGTTCCAATATGGCTCGTTATGATGGAATCAGATTTGGTTATTCAGTTGAAAAAGAAGATTTGGAAATTAAAGATTTATTAGATATTTATAATAAAACCAGGGCTAAAGGATTTGGTCCGGAAGTAAAAAGACGAATTATGATTGGAACTTATGCTTTATCTGCCGGTTATTATGATGCTTATTATAAAAAAGCGCAAAAAGTCAGAACTTTAATTAAAAAAGATTTTGATGATGTTTTTGAAAAAGTTGATGCTTTATTAACTCCGGCCACTCCCGGACCGGCTTTTAAAATAGGTGAAAAAACAGCCGATCCTTTGGAGATGTATTTGGAAGATATTTTTACCGCCCCGATTAATTTGGCGGGAGTGCCGGCTTTATCTTTACCGGCCGGAAAAATTGATGGAATGCCGGTAGGGGTCCAAATTATCGGTAAACATTTTGACGAAGAAACTATTTTAAAAATAGGTTCAAAATTGGAAAATAAATAAAAAAATATGAACAAAGAGAAATGGGCGGATACAATTGGAATGATTAAAGATAAGTTTGAAGTATTTAATGAAGATGTAATTAAAGAAGAAATTGGAGTTGACGAAAAAGGAGAACCCGCTTTTGAAGAGAAAGAATTTATTGAATTTCTCGGTCCGTTGGGTAAAATGAAATTGGAATTTCTTGTTCGTCCCATTGTAGTGGAGAAAAAAGCAAATTTTTCCAGACGTATCGGCGCCGAAGGTCAAGTTAAATATATTTTTTCCGGTAGTGAAAAAATTGAAAAATTAAAGGCTTATAAATTTGATGATTTAAGCAATGATTGGATGGAGATAGAAAGTGAGCAATTTGAATAAGTTCATTGTTCTCCCGGATTTTTTCTGTCATGCTGAACATTTCAGCACCTTATTTTCCCCATGTCATGCTGAACTTGTTTCAGCATCTCAAAGGGAATAGTAAAACCTAAACCAATGAGACCCTGAAATGTCCAGGGTGACAGTGAAATAACACGAGATTCTGAACTAAATTCAGAATGACATATAATTTCCCCATGTCATGCTGAATCTTGTGCTGAATTTATTCGGTATTATTTCAGTATTTCGGGAAACAGAACAAGGACTAAAAACACGAGACTTAATATAAC
>WGBX01000070.1 GCA_015494075.1 Flavobacteriaceae bacterium | reverse complement strand
ATAGATCATTTTTGAGTTTTTGTTTTATATTTTCAGGATACAAAATATGCACATTTGCACCGGCATCTAAAGTAAAGCATACTGGTACATTTTGTTGTTCTCTATACCTTCGTATAGTTTTAATTATTCTTAAAGTATCAGGCTCCATTAATATGTAATTTGGATCAGATGTCATCATTAATGCATGTAGGCTGAGCGCTTCTGCTTCTACAAGGTTTATAAAAGACTGTAAATCGCCAGTTTTTAATACTTTGCACATTTGTAAACTTCTTTCAAAGGCTTGTTGTTTTCTGATAACTTTATAAGCATGGTTTTCCATTAAAGCATGTCCTGCTGAGCTAGATACCTGTTTTTGACCTTTTTCGACAAGAATTATAGTATCTTGGAATGATTTGAATACCGGATGAAGTTTAAAACCGGGTTGTATGGCGTATAAATCTGATGATAATGCTATATCAGGATGTTTTCCCCAAAACATAACCGGATGTTGAATACTTCTTGCAGCACTTCCGGAGCCTAGACGGGCTAAAAAAGAGGTTTTAGCTAAAAAATAATCTTCATTAATTTCAGGAAAAAGCCTTTTCTCTAATTGCATTATTAACTTTGCTAATGTAGCAAAGCCACTGGCAGAAGAAGCAATTCCACTAGAGTGAGGAAAGGTGTTTTGACTATAAAATTTCCATTTAAATAGACTAATAAATGGAACATACGACTGAATTTTCTTAAAAAAATCAGCAATTTTTGGTTCAAAATCCGGCTGATGACGGTTATCTAAATAAAATTTAAAAATCGGAATTTTGGACAATTCATCAGTCGGTTCTAAAAAAGCATTTGTTAGGGTTTTACTTTTATTTAAAGTAAAACTAATGGATGGGTTCATTGGATATTGTTCTCCATATTTTCCCCAATATTTGACTAAAGCAATATTTGATGGAGCCGATGCTTTTAAAAAGATTTCTTTTTTTGAGAGATCTTGTTTTAATGGCTTTATAAAATCCTGTGTGTCGTACATTTTATTAGTTTTTTAAGTCAAATACCGGTTTTATGTCTTTGATACGCATTTGTAAACTAGTTTGTCCATTCCAATGGTTTTCTTCTAAAACATATACTACCGAAAGGGGGACTCCGGATTTTACCAAATCAGCTTTATCTCCTAATTTAAAGCCGATACCATTCATGACCTTTCCTGATTTTAAATCTTTGACAGATAATTTTAAATGTTCATTTTCTTTTCCTACGGTTTTACTATAACCGGTGTCATTAATTCCTTCGGTAACAAATACAGGATTCATATTACCCGGGCCGAAAGGTCCCATTTGCTTTAAAATATTAAAAAATTTTGGTGTAATTTCTTTAAATTGCAGTGCTGTGTCAATTTTAATTTCAGGAACTAAAGATTCGGGCTTAATGGTAGATTTGACGACTGTTTCAAATTTGTTTTTAAAAGCTTGGTACTGGTCAATAGCAATAGTGAGCCCTGCAGCATATTTGTGACCTCCAAATTGGATAATATGTTCTTTACAAGCTTGTAAAGCATCATAGACATTAAAACCAGAAACAGACCTGACTGAACCGGATAACACGCCGTTTGACTGGGTGAATACAACGGTTGGTCTATAATAGGTTTCAATTAGGCGACTAGCGACGATGCCAAGCACACCTTTATGCCATTTTGGATGAAATACTACTGTAGCAGCTGTATTTTCTTCGGACATTGATTTAATTTGCGCCAGGGCTTCTTTTGTAATATTCTGATCAAAATCGCGTCGTTCTGTATTATAAGTTTCTATTTCTTCGGCAAATTGGTTAGCAATTGTCAAGTCTTTTTCTATTAGTAGCTTAACGGCTTCTTTCCCATGTTTTATACGACCAGCTGCATTAATGCGAGGGGCTAAGGTAAAAACCAAATCTTGAATATCCATGGTTTTACCATTGGTTCTTTTGGATAAAGCACGTAAGCCCGGACGTGGATTTTTTTCTATTTGTTTTAACCCATAATAGGCTAAAATTCTATTTTCACCTGTTATAGGTACAATATCAGCTCCTATGCTGACGGCAACTAAGTCTAAATAAGGCACAATTTCTTCTAATGAAGCACCTTTTTTTTGATGTAAAGCTTGTATTAATTTAAAACCAATTCCTGCACCGCTAAGCTCTTTATAAGGATATTGACAGTCATTTTGTTTAGGATTTAAAAATGCATAAGCAGGAGGCAAAACATCTCCGGGGGTATGATGGTCACCAACAATGAAATCAATATTATTTTCGTTTGCATAAGCTATTTTATCAATAGCTTTGGTTCCGCAATCTAAGGCAATAACTAAACTAAAACCATTTTCCTTAGCAAAATCTATTCCTTTTATTGAGACACCATAACCCTCTGTGTACCGGTCAGGGATGTAACTATCTACCTTTTCATATCGGCTTTTTAAATATGAATATACAATAGATACAGCAGTTGTTCCATCTACATCATAATCTCCATAAACCAAAATTTTTTCATTATCAGCCATTGCTTTTTCAATACGATCAACCGCAAGCGACATGTTTTTCATTAAAAATGGGTTATGCAAATCGCTTAGCTGTGGCCTAAAAAAGCGTCGCGCTTCATCATAAGATTTAATACCTCTTTGGGCTAATAAATAAGCATTAATATACGGAATGTTTAATTCCGATATTAATAAGTTAACAATTTTACTATCCGGTTGAGGTTTTAGTGTCCACTGCATCTTTCAGATAATTTTTTTTGAGCTATCAAATTTACAAATTTATTAGTAAGATGTTTGTTGAGTATCACAAAATAAAATAACTTAGCATAACTTGCTTGATTTTTAAAAAGATAGCTGATGCTTATCTATTTTTAGATTAAAAACATAATGATTATCTTTGCATAAATTACCACTTTGTATGACCAAAACCGACTTGAAAAGGCGTACCCGTGCCAGAGAATCTTCTAATGCTATTGAACGATTATATATTACTATGCGACATTTATTAAATCGTGGTTTTTACAAACCATTTGGGGTGTCGGGTAATACTTTAAAGCAAGGTTTGCTGACTTTACGTCCAGAAATTTACGGAGATATTTCTTCTGAGAAAACAGAATTAAACGGTTTAAAATATGTCATGGATCGTTTACCAAAAGGAATAGAAGAATGTCGTGTGATTAATATGACTGATGATGAAGGGTACAGAATTTCACAATTCAAGCCTATTATTCCGCCTAAACGAAGACGGCATTGTTACCGTATTGATCCGGAACAAATGAATATAGAGTTAACACGTGGTAGGTCTGATGTTTATGACATTCTAACTCACTTAACTTTTTTGTTTATTGAATCTCATAAAATAAGAGCAAAAGCGGTTGTTGATAATCAAGGAACTCCGGGGCGTGAATGGAAAGCTTTAGAAAAGGTTGTATTAACTAGTCAGGAATTAAATGAGGCAGAAACAGAGCGTATAATAGCATACATTTCCGGTTTATTGGGTCGAACTTTTGAAGAAACTAAAAATGTATATGAAGAATTTAAAGAGCCTGAAAATCCACATCGTTTTTTTCAATTGATTTATTGGCTGGGTAAGTTAGCTCTGGATGAAGCTTACAAAGGTCAAAAGCGTGAAATTAAATTTAGTCCCAGTTTGAGAGAAAGTTTAGGGCATCATGTTTACGGTGAAATTTGGGCTACCAATATTAAACAAGTTTTATCTAAAAATAATTTGTTACAACGGCCTATTCATATAATAAGTTCTAATATGCATTCTGTTTTAAATACCTTATTTGCTGTTAAAGCCCTCGGGGCTTCAAATGGTGAATTGGCACTTTATAAGAAATTGAGTCAACCGCAACACACAGCATTGCGACAAAAAGTTATTGAGTTAGCCCAAAAAAATGGAATGAAATACATAAAAGATGCTTCGGCAACAAATATTGATGTCCAAATATTTGATACAGCTTTGTTTAATTCTAATGATGTTAATATTAATTTACCGGCAACATCAGAGCGTCATAAGCCGGTCTTAATAGTTATGGATTATGCTTTTGGTGAGCAAGCTTTTGAAGTTATGGATGAGTTATTAAAACCATATGAAGCAGAAGGGGTTAAAGAATTTTTAAATGTTCAGTCCATTTCTATAATGGGTAAAGCCGGCATTTTAGTAGGCGGTAAGGGTGATATTATGATTCCCAAAGTGCATATGTTTGAAGGCACAGCTGATAATTATCCTTTTGAAAATGAACTAAAAATTAAGGATTTTCAACAGGATGAAATTCCGGTTTATGAAGGAACAATGGTTACCGTTTTAGGAACCTCTCTTCAAAATAGAGATATTTTATCTTTTTTTAAAAACTCAACTTGGCAAGCTATTGGGTTAGAAATGGAGGGGGCACATTATCAAAAAGCTATTCAATCAGCTTCTAAAATAAGAGGTAACATCAGCGCTGATGTTAAAGTGCGGTATGCTTATTATGCTTCTGACAATCCTTTAGAAACCGGTAGTACTTTAGCTTCGGGTCCATTAGGTGAATTGGGTGTGAAGCCCACTTATGTAATTACCAAAAAAATATTACAACAAATCTTTAAATAAATAATTATGAATCACTCAAATCATTCTGACGAAATAGATATCATACAATTTTTTGCAGCCATAGGTCAAATGTTTTCAAATTTTTTTAAGGCAATAATAAATTTATTTGTCAGGCTTTTTTATTTAATTGCAGATATTTTATTGTATATGCGTAAGTATTGGCTGTTTTTAACAGGCGGTATTTTAGTAGGATTAGTCTGGGCATTTTTTACTCATCAACCACAAAATATATACTACAATCAAGCAAACATACGTGCTAATTATGAAGCGCAAATGGCTTTGAAAGAAAAATTAGATTTAATTAATGATTTAATTCAACATCATAAAACTTCTGAAATAGCACAGGTTATGTCTATTGACACAGTATTAGCCGGCCATTTGGTAAAAATGGAAATGGAACCTGTACAATATGATCATTTTCTTTGGCAAGACTATCAAGATTTTTTAATATATTCTGATACCCTTTTTTATAAGTATCTTAAATTTAAAGATTATAAAGCCAATATAAAACAAAATCCCGAATTGAATAGATATTGGAAAATAAAAGTATATGCTGACAATCGGAGGGCTTTTAAAACTATAAGTAATAATATTTTGTACTTAATTAAAACAGATTCTTCTATTATTGATAGGAAAAATGATTATTTGACAAGCTTAAAATTACACCGGAAAAAAATGCTTAAGTCATTAAAAGAAGTAGACTCTTTAAGAAATTTGTATAATACGGTTTTGTTAAAAACATCAGAATACAAGTCTACATTAGCCTCTAATATTTTGATTAACACAGACAAATTAACTGGTACTGAAATCCCATATGATTTATTTAAGAAAAGACAAACAATCTTAAATGATTTAGAAAATATAACATTAAAGATAAATCGTTTTGATAAAGCATTAATTTATCTTAATCGGTTTTCACAGTCTGGAACTAGATACAGTTCTGTTTGGCTTTCTAAATACTTTAAATATCCATTTTTGGGATTTTTATTGGTATTGGCAGGATTATTATTGAAAGATTTTAATACTTTTCTAACGCGTTATCAGCGTCAAAAAAACCATTAAACAAGATTAAATGAACATAGAACAGACAAGTCTAGATGGGGTTTATGTTATACATCCCAAAGTTTTTAATGATGATCGTGGCTTTTTTTACGAATTTTTTAATACTATAAAATTTAGAGAATTAACAGGTGTACAAGTAAATTTTATACAGGACAATTTAGCAAAATCAGATAAAGCTATTCTGAGAGGACTTCATTTTCAAAAAGCACCATATGCACAAGCCAAACTTGTCAGTGTTTTACAAGGACGCGTGTTAGATGTTGTTGTAGACATACGTAAAGAGTCACCTAGTTTTGGGCAGTATATCAGTATAGAGCTTTCTGCTGCTAATAAAAAACAGCTTTTTATTCCACGAGGGTTAGCTCATGCGTACTTATGTTTGGAAGATAACACATTGTTTTTTTATAAAATCGATAATATATACCATCCTAGTAGTGAATCGGGCATCAGATTTGACGATCCTCAATTAAATATTGATTGGAAATATGACCTATCACAAGTTTTATTATCTGAAAAAGACCGAAATTTACCATATTTTAAAGATTTAATTTAAATATTATGAATATACATAAACCTCGGATATTGGTTACCGGTGCTGAAAGTCAAGTAGGTAAAGCTTTACGAATGTTGACAAATTATAAAGATCGTTTTGATATTGTTTTTAAAAATCGCTATACTTTAGATATTACTGATAAACTAGCAGTAAAAAAGTTTTTTAAAAATCAATCATTTGATTATTGTTTAAATTTTGCAGCCTATACTAGTGTTAATCAAGCGGAAATAGATAAAAAGAAATGCTTTAATGTCAATGTGAAAGGATTGGCAAATTTAGCTAAAGCAGCCAAAAAAAATGATTTTACACTTATTAATTTATCTAGCGATTATGTTTTTGACGGTGAAAAATCAAAACCATATACTGAGGAAGATACACCTAATCCGGTAAATGTCTATGGCGAATCTAAATTTTTAGGTGAACAAATTATGCAACAGTATTTAAAGAAATACGTTATCATACGTACTTCTTGGCTTTATTCAAAATTTAATCAGAATTTTGTTAAAACCGTTTTAAATCTCTCACAAACAAAACGTAAACTAAAATTAGTTAATGATCAAATAGGCACGCCTACCTATGCAAATGATCTGGCAGATTTTTTATTGTTTTTGATAGATACTATTGAGCATAATCCCAAAAAAAACTATTACGGCATTTATCATTTTAGCAATAAAGGGAAAGCTTCATGGTACGATTTCGGTTTAAAAATTTTGTCTTATGCAGGTATAGATAAAAAAATTAAGCCGATTGAAACAGCACGTTTTAATAGTCAAGTTAAACGGCCTTCATATTCGGTACTATCAAAAAATAAAATAGAAACAGTATTAGCATATAAACCACGAAAGTGGGAAGAAGCTTTAAAGGATTTCTTTAATTAAGACTATATTATGGCTATTATCAAAGAACTTAACGGTTACAAACCAATTTTTGGAAAATCTGTTTTTATTGCAGACAATGCAGTAGTAATAGGTAATGTTATTATGGGTGATTATGGTAGTATTTGGTTTAGTGCTGTTATTCGTGGCGATGTCAATTACATTAAAATGGGCAATAAGGTAAATGTTCAAGATGGTGTTGTCATACACGGAACTTATCAAAAAGCACCGACTAATATAGGCAACAATGTTTCAATTGCTCATAATGCTACCATTCACGGTTGTACCATTCATGATAATGTATTAATCGGGATGAATGCGGTTATTTTAGATGATGCGGTTATTGAGTCCAATTCTATTATAGCTGCGGGTTCTGTTGTTACCAAAGGCACACGTGTAAAAAGTGGTAGCGTTTATGCAGGTATTCCTGCGGTAAAGATAAAAGAAATAAGTCCTGAATTAGTTGAAGGCGAAATTAAGCGTATTGCTGATAATTATCTTAAATATGCGGCTTGGTATAAATAATTTGGTTAAGTTACGCTTTCTTTTTTATGTATTAACTTAGTTAAATTGATAGAAAGGTTTAAAAAGATTAATTTTGGATTGGCATTTCGTTCAATGTGATAAATGGCTTTTGTAAGAGCCGTATAAATACCTTCTATATTTGCGCTATGTACAAAAGGGGCTAGCTTTTTTAAATCAAATTTATGGCTTGAGAAGTCAAAATATGCCAGTTGATTGCTTTGGTAGTTTATCAACAAAGCTTGTCTAAAAGTTTCTAAGGCAAATTCTAAAAATTGCTTTTGAGTTTCTCGTCCGGAAGTTGCCATTTTTTCTGACCATTTTATCAACTTTTGAATGGCTTGTTTATCTTTTTTGGCAGAGAACGCAACCCTTACCCATTCAATAAATAAGTTTTTAAAAACTTCGTCTGTATTTTCATTTTGTGCTAATTCTAAAGCTTTTTGCCAACTGCCGTTGGCTTGATGAGCAAGTTTTAAGGCATCTTCGGCAGTTAAATTAAAACGATGCATCAATTGCGTTTTTATTTCTTCAATTGGAATTGGATTAAAATGATGTATTTGACAACGGCTCAAAATAGTGGGAAGTATATCATCTGTTTTTTGAGCAATTAAAATGAATTTAGTATCCTCAGGAGGCTCTTCTAATATTTTTAGAAGTTTATTGGCAGTTTCATTATTCATTTTTTCTATTTGCCAAATGATAATAACTTTATAATCTGCTTCATAAGGTTTTACAGCTACTTTTTTAAGTAGTTGTTCGGCATCATTTACACGAATCAGACCTTGTTTGTTGGCCACCTCTATATGTGTCATCCATTCAAATAAACTACCATATGGTTTTTGTGCTACAAAAGAGCGCCATTGCTGTAAAAATGCATCACTATCCGGTTTTTTAATATGATCAGTAGTGACTGTAGGATAAATAAAATGTAAATCTGGATGAATGAGTTTCCTTATTTTTTGACGACAATTCGTTTGCCGGTTGCATAATAATTCTGATGCAAAGGCTAGTGCCATAGGCAGTGTGCCGGTACCGTCTTCGCCAACAAAAAGTTGTGTGTGAGGAATACGATTCTCTGCAATAATCCTTTTAAAATAATTTTTTAAAAAATTTTGACCAATAATGTTTTCAAAATCCATAGAAACAAAGATAAGATTTTTACAAAGATTTTAAATAAAATCAGGTTTCGTTTTTGACCAATTTATATAACTTATCAGCCGGACGGATTTTTTTATCGGTTTTTATCGAAATAATATCTCCCTTTTTTCCTATTTTACCGGGTGTATCATTGACATACATTTCTTTAATTTCTGTTTCAATTACCCCTGTGGTTGGGCCTGTAACTAAAATTTTATCGCCAACCTTTATATCAAATGCTTCTATTTTGAATTCTGCAACTTGAGCTTTCGGATAATAATGCCAACCTTTACCTAGGTATATTTTCTTTTGTGTAGCATGCGATCCCGGTGTTGTCCACTCGCCTAACTTCTTCCCCAAATAATAACCACTCCAAAAGCCTCTGTTATAGACAGTAGCAAGCTGTTCTACCCACTTTTTTATACGTTCTGCCGTAAAAGTCCCATCATATAAAGCATCAATTGCTTCTCTATAGGTTTTAACGGTGGTTGCAACATATTCTGGGGCGCGTCCTCTGCCTTCAATTTTTAAGACTTTTACACCGGCATCTTTTACTTGATCTAAAAAATCAATAACCATTAAATCTTTGGGTGACATTATATATTCATTATCAATTTCTAATTCTATACCGGACTCTTTATCGATCACGATATAAGGTTTTCGACAATTTTGTTTACAAGCACCTCTGTTTGCAGAGGCGTTATAGGTGTGTAAACTCATATGACATTTTCCTGATATAGCCATACATAAAGCCCCATGACCAAATATTTCTACCTCGACTAAGCGTCCTGACGGGCCTTTTATTTTTTGTCGCTCAATTTCTTGAGTGATATGTTTGACTTGACGCAAGCTTAATTCACGACTCAAAACCATAGTGTCGGCAAAAGTGCTATAAAATTTTAAGGTTTCAATATTTGTAATATTAATTTGTGTTGAAATGTGGATTTCCAAACCGGCTTCACGAGCCATAAACATTACTGCTTGATCTGCTACTATAACAGCACTAACACCGGCATCCTTAGCTGCTTTGATTAGTTTTTTTGCCATCATTAAATCATGGTCATAAACAATCGTATTTAGGGTCAAATAAGACCGTACACCGTTTTGTTCACAACGTTTTACAACTTTAGGTAAATCTTCAAGCGTAAAATTAATACTTGATACGGCCCGCATATTTAATTGCTCTACTCCAAAATATATAGCATCAGCACCATTGTCAATTGCTGCTTGGAGAGCTTCCCAGCTACCGGCGGGTGCCATTAATTCTATTCTATCTGCTTGTTTTCTCATAAATTATTTATCAAGATGCAAAATTACTTATTATGTTGGAAAAATCATATACTATGCATTTCAAATAATTATATTCTTTGGAAACATTATAAATTAATATTATCAAGAACAATAATAAAGGCTTTGGCACATTCTTTGCCCTAAATTTAATATGAAAAAATTTATTGTATATATTCCTTTGTTATTTATTTTATTATCGGCTTGCAATTGGACCAGCCGGTCTGATAAATGGCTTGATTCTGACACAGACTTAAAATCATTAGTACAATCTTATGATTTATGGTATGTCGATTTTGACAGGACGGAAGGTACAGGTAATATTGATTTTATGTCAAAAGCTTTTACAATGAGTTTTACCCCCGATTTTGAAGTTTATGCCAATAATAATATTGTAGGTTTAGGTATTACAGGAAATGGTTACGGTATCGGTATCGGCATATATAGTACAGATGAATATAATGGTATTTTAAGGATTGTTGACGATCTTTCAGGTGCTTATAATTTTGAAGTTACACAAACAGGCTATAACGAAATTAGTTTATATAATAGGGTAGAAAATGTTCGTTATTATTTAGTAGGCTATATGATGTATCAATTTGACTTTGATAAGTTATTTTATGATAATATCACTTATTATTTACAAGAATATGAAGCTTGGCGTAAATATAATGACGATTTATTAGATAATACACAGCCATTTGTTCATGAAAACTTTTTGACGTTTTTTGTCCAGGGCAATACTAATGTGTTTCTATCGTCAGAGTCTTTACCTTCAACACCTATAGCACAAATTTATTGGGATTACACAGGGACTTATAGCGTCAGCAATACTATTAGAAATCAGGACAAACAATTGTATTTATACTATGATGTAAATAATAGCCAAGAAGTATTTTTAATGACTATTATTGATGATGCGCATATACGATTGCAGAATTTGGATACGGACAATATTTATTATTTTGAAGGTATAAATTTCATTCAATATAAACCTAATGCTAAGCGAGTTAAATCAGGTGCCGTTCAAAACAATACTTATTTAAAACTTTAAATTACTACTTTATTTATATAAAAAAGGCTGTCTTTTGAGACAGCCTTTTTACGCATTGTGTTGTTTGTTATCGAGTTAAGATCTACAATTTTCGCTTTACTTCATAGTTTTTATAGCCTTCTACCAAATCACCAATTTCGATATTATTATAGTTTTTAATCATTAAACCACATTCATATCCTTTACTAACTTCCTTAACATCATCTTTAAATCGTTTTAAGGAAGCCAATTCGCCATCATATATAACTATACCTTCTCTAATAATTCGTACTTTAGAGTTATTATATAATTTACCTGAAGTAACCATACATCCAGCAACGGTTCCGATTTTGGATATTTTGAAGGTTTCCCTTACTTCTGCTGTTCCTGTAATTTCTTCCTTAATTTCTGGCGATAACATGCCTTCCATTGCTTCTTTGACATCATTTATTACATCATAAATGATTGAATAGGTTTTAATTTGAACTTGTTCTTGTTCTGCCAATGCACGAGCCGAAGTTGAAGGACGAACATTAAATCCTATTATAATAGCATCAGAGGCTGATGCTAAATGGACATCAGTATCAGTTATTTGTCCAACCGCTTTATGTATGATATTGACATTTACATTTTCAGTCGATAATTTTTGAAGAGAATCTGACAGCGCCTCTACTGAACCGTCAACGTCACCTTTTAAAATTAAGTTCAATTCTTTAAAGTCACCTAAGGCTATTCTACGGCCAATTTCATCTAAGGTAATATGTTTTTGGGCTCTGAGTTGTTGTTCTCTGATAATTTGATCACGTTTTTGAGCTATTTTTTTAGCTTCACGTTCATCTTCGTAAACTTTAAACCGGTCACCGGCTGTGGGAGCGCCATCTAAACCAAGGACTCGTACGGGTGTTGAAGGTTCGGCTTCTTTAACCTTTTGATCCCGTTCATTATACATAGCTTTTACTTTTCCGTGATATTTCCCAGCTAAGATATAATCGCCAATTTTTAATGTGCCATTTTGTACTAGCATATCTGCCACATAACCACGGCCTTTGTCTAAGGCTGCTTCTAAAACTGTTCCAATGGCATCTCTATTCGGATTGGCCTTTAAATCCAACATTTCGGCTTCCAAAACAATTTTTTCTAAAAGTTCATCAACACCTTGCCCAGTTTTGGCCGAAATTTCTTGTGATTGATATTTGCCGCCCCAATCTTCTACCAATAAATTCATATTAGCTAATTGTTGTTTGATATTATCAGGATTGGCAGTTGGACGATCAATTTTGTTGATGGCAAAAATCATAGGAACACCGGCTGCTTGTGCATGACTAATAGCTTCTTTTGTTTGAGGCATGATATTATCATCAGCTGCAATTACTATTACTGCGACATCGGTAACTTTTGTTCCGCGTGCTCGCATAGCAGTAAAGGCTTCGTGACCGGGAGTATCAATGAAGGTTAGTTTTTCACCGTTATCTAATTCTACTTTATATGCGCCAATATGTTGTGTAATACCTCCTGATTCGCCAGCTACAACATTAGCTTTACGGATGTAATCTAATAAGGAAGTTTTACCATGATCAACATGTCCCATTATAGTTACAATAGGAGGCCGTTTTACTAAATCTTCTTCTGCATCTTCAATTTCTACTTCTTCGACATCTTCTTCTGCATCTATAAATTTAACATCGTAGTTAAATTCATCAGCAACCAGACTCAATGTTTCGGCATCTAAGCGTTGGTTCATAGTTACCATTAAGCCTAGGTTAAAGCATGCTGTAATTACTTGAGTTACCGGAACATCCATCATGCTAGCTAACTCTGATACAGTGATAAATTCGGTAACTTTTAAGATTTTACTTTCTTCATCTTGCTTTAATTGTTCGGCTTGCGCCTGCTCGCGACGTTTTTGTCGCCCTTCACGCTTTAATTTAGAACGCTTACTTTTGCCTCGTCCTTGAAGTCGCTCGAGAGTTTCTTTAATTTGTTTTTGAATTTCTTCTTCGGAAACTTCTTTTTTCTCAACAGGTTTTTTGTAGTTACTACGTTTGCCTTTTTGATTTGAACGACTTTGAGTTTGTCTGTCAGAAATAGATATACGTTTACGTTTGCGTTTCTTTTTGTTTTTATCTTCTGTAGCAGCAGGTTCCTTTTTTTTAGGTTTTTTAGTAAATTTATCTAAATCTACTTTTTCTCCCGTTGTTTTAATTCCTTTTAACTTTTGGTACTGTGTTTTAATTTCTGTAGGTTCTTCTTGGATTTCAGCTACAGGTTCAGTTTTTTCAGGAGTTGCCGTTTGCGTTTTAGTTTGTGGTGCTTTGGCAATTTTCTTTACCGTTTTCTTTTCTATTTCCTTTTTTATTTCTTTTTTCACTACCTTTTGGGTAGATTTTGACTTCCTTTCCGTATTTTCTGATTTTATAGGGGCAGATTTCTTTTCAATGTTTTCAGGATGGTTTTCGGGTGTCGAGGTTTCCGGAGTGTCTTTAGGCTTCTCAGGTAAAGTATCTTTAACTTTTGGCTGTGGTTCTTTATCGACTTCTTCTTTTTTATCGGGTTTTTCGTCTGATAAATTTTCTACTTTGCCAACAATTTTAGGGCCGGAGAGTTTCACACGTCCCGAAATTTCTTGTGTATCTTGTTTACGTTTGATATCCTCAGCTTTTTCTTTTTGGATTTCGGCTTTGGCGGCATCTTGTTTTTCTTTAACAACCTTAGACTGCTTGTTGATGCTTTTGTCGGACTGGAATTCTTGTTCCAATAGATCTTTGATTTCTTTTGAAATTTTGGCACGAGGCGTTGCCCGGCCAATTTCTATATTTTTCTTTTTTAAGAAATCAACTATAGTATCAATTGCCACATTGAATTCGTTCATTACCTCCCTGAGGGTAAATTTTTCTGCCATATTATTAAATTATTATCTTACTGTTGTTTTGTGTGCAATATACTTGCAATTTTTTATTGTTCAAATTCTTCTTTAAGAATTCGCATGACTTCCAAAATAGTTTCTTCTTCTAAATCGGTTCGTCTAACTAAATCATCAACGTCTTGAGCTAAAACACTTTTTGCAGTATCTAAGCCGATTTTTTTAAATTCTTGTATAATCCAATCATCTATTTCGTTGTCAAATTCTGTTAATTCAACATCTTCATCATCTAATTCACGTTGAATTTCTATTTCATAACCTGTAATATCAGTTGCCAATCTAATATTTTGACCACGTTTACCAATGGCTTTTGAAATATCGTCCGGTTTCATATATACAAAGGCTGTTTTTTTACCATCTTTATTTTCACCTAATTCTAGTCGCTGAATTTTTACGGGGCCTAAAGCACGTTGAATGAATAATTTTTCATTATCGGTATAGTTAATTACATCTATATTTTCATTTCCGAGTTCGCGAACAATTCCATGAATACGCGAACCGCGAACCCCAACACAGGCACCTACTGGATCTATTCGATCATCGTATGTGTCAACAGCTACTTTTGCTTTTTCTCCGGGGATACGTGCTATTTTTTTGACGGTAATCAAGCCATCAAAAACTTCAGGAATTTCTTGTTCAAATAATTTTTCTAAGAAGCGGTTGTCTGTACGTGATAAAATCACAACGGGTTTGTTTCCCTTCATATCAACTTTTTCAATAATTCCTTTAACATTGTCGCCTTTTCGAAAACGATCGGAGGGAATTTGT
Organism: Flavobacteriaceae bacterium; assembly: GCA_015494075.1. Classification (GTDB taxonomy): domain Bacteria; phylum Bacteroidota; class Bacteroidia; order Flavobacteriales; family Flavobacteriaceae; genus WGBX01. The sequence continues at coordinate 9,898 of WGBX01000070.1, read as the reverse complement.
CTGTCTCGAGGAAGGACAAGTTCATTGCCTTCATCATCAATTAAATAAACGGCATTGGGTCTTACATGATGTACTTCGGCAGTATATAACTCACCTTCTCGTTCTTTAAAAAATTTGTGCAAATTGATATAATCATATTCTGCCAAACGGTTTTCAAGGTTTTGTTTTAAGGCAATTATAGCTCTTCTCCCTAAGTTTATTAATTGGAAAGGTTCATCGATTTCATCACCAATTTCGACTTCGGGATCTATTTTTTTGGCATCAGATAAATGAATTTCTTGATAAGGATTAATAGGGTGTTGATCGTCGGGGACAACTTTTCGGTAAATCCAAATATCCAAATCACCCCGATCGGGATTTATAATGACGTCAAAATTATCTTCATCAGGCTCACTCCCGTCTTTTTTCTTTTTTACAATGCCATTACGTTTACGTAAGGCATGTGCTATTACATCTTTTAAGATGGCCAGAATAGTGGCTTTATCTATATTTTTTTCGTCTTTAAATTCCAGAAAGGCTTCAACCAATTCTTTGTTGTTCATATTACAATTCTATTTTTTTAAAATTTTAGGACTACTTTTGCTTCCTTTATTTGATCAAAAGGAATATCTTCCTGCTTGGTTACTGTTATTTTTCCTTTTCCTATTTTTTTAGGTTCCCGGACTTTATTTTCCAATATTATTTTATTATCGTCAACGGCTGTTAATACACCTTCTTTTTCGCCATTAACAGTTTTGACTTTAATTTTTCGGTTTAAATTTTTCAAAAACTGTCTTTTTTGGTGAAAGGCTTTAGTGATGTCAAACGATGAAACCGTTAAAGCAAAATCTTCTTCATCACGATCTAAATTATGTTCAATTTGACGGCTTATGTATACAATATCATCTATAGTTACGCCTTTGTCACCATCAATAACCAGATTAATTTCATTATTATCTGAAATATTTAAATCTAACAAAAAAATGTCAGGGCGTGTTTCTAAGGCTGTTTTTAATAATGTTTCTACTTTTTCTTTTAAACTCATTCTTTTTAAAGTATAAAAATAGGGGACATCCGTCCCCATATCACTCTGCTCCATAAATTCATCGGCAAATATACAATTTTTTTTTAAATAAAACTTTGTTTTTAAATGTTAAAAAAAATGATTAAATTTATAGCATAAAACAGAAAATTATGAAAAAAATACTTGTACCCGTTGATTTTTCTGAAAAATCAGAGGAAGCTTTAAAAGTTGCTGCCAAAATTGCAAAAAAAATACAAGCAACCATTTATGTATTACATATGTTAGATATTCCTAGCGATGTTATTGATGTTACTGATGGCAGACAAGTTCCGAAAGGCCCAATGGCTATGATGTTATTGGAAAATACGCATGAAAAATTTGATGAATTTTTAGACAAAGATTATTTAGATGGCATTGATGTATATGATAAAGTATTAACGGATAAGCCTGTTGAGGGAATAGCTCAGTTTGCAAAAGATAATAATATAGATTTTATAGTCATGGGTTCGCATGGGGCAAGTGGTTTGAGCGAATTTTTCGTAGGTTCCAATACCGAAAAGGTTGTGCGTTCGTGTAAAAAACCGGTATTGGTGATAAAAAGACCGGCTGATGAATTTAAAGTAGAGCGTGTCGTGATAGCCGGCAAATTTACAGGTGAAAACTTGCCGGCGTTTAAAAAAATAATGGCCTTTATAAAGCAATTTGATCCAAAAATCTATTTATTAAGAGTCAATACTATTTCCAATTTTAAACCTACCAAAGAATTAGATGACGTATTTCAAAAGTTTTTAGCTAAAGCTCCGGAATATGAATGTTTAAAACCGGTTATTTATGACGACTATACTGTTCAGGAAGGAATATTCAATTTTGCAGATAAAATTGATGCTGATTTAATTGCGTTATCAACTCGTGGGCGACAAGGTATTATGCACTTTTTGTCAGATAGTATTACCGAGGATGTGGTAAATAGTGCCGACAGAAATATTTTGACTATTAAAATAGAAAAATAAACTCAATAATAAAGCCATATAAAATAAAAAGCTACGAATTGCATTAAACTACCAATTATAAAACCGCGCACAATTTCTTGCAAATTGTGCGCTTTTAAATATAACCTGGCGGCTAAAATAATAGCGCTTATTAAAATAAGTATGTTTAATACCGGCAAAATATCAATATGGGTATAAAAACTCCAAATCATCAAATAAGTTAGCGAACCTCCTAATGCCATAGCATGAATGCTGGGCTTTTGTTCAAAAAAATTGTAAAAAGCCAAGCATAAAATGGATAAGAAAATACCCAAAAAAAATGGATATAATTCTATAAATTGATGGTAATGGCTAATTTTATTGAAAATCAAAAAGTAAACAACGGCCATAATCAAAGAAAAAAATAAGCGTTCCTTAGGTTTGGCAAGTTGGTAGCCTGAAAAATATTTCGTATACAATAAAACACCAAAAAAAAGCAGAGGGATAAAGATGGCTATAATAAATAAGTAATAGAGTAAAAAAGCCTTATTTTGAGGTAAAAAATAATTATCTGTCAATTTAAAATATAAAATGGCGATATAAAGTGGCCAAAAAACAGGGTGACCCACAATTGAGATAGCTTGTGATATAATTTTTAAGCTTTTATGTTGGCGCTTCATTTATCAAATTTCTTTTCGTAAGCGGGCTACCGGAATACCTAATTGTTCGCGGTATTTCGCAATTGTACGTCTGGCAATGGGATATCCTTTTTCTTTTAAAGCTTTGGATAATTGCTCATCAGTTAAAGGTTTACGTTTGTTTTCTTGGTCAATAATACTTTGTAAGATATTTTTTATCTTGATGGTAGAAACGTCTTCTCCTTGTGCGTCCTTCATCGACTCTGAAAAAAATTCTTTTAGCAATTTTACACCATATGGGGTTTGTACATATTTACTATTGGCGACTCTTGATACGGTTGAGATATCCATTTTTATACGGTCGGCAATATCTTTGAGAATCATGGGCTTAATTTTACGTTCATCGCCGGTTAAAAAATATTCTTTTTGATAGTCTGCAATGGCCTGAATGGTTTTTAATAAAGTGTCGCGCCGTTGGTTAACAGCATCAATAAACCATTTGGCAGCATCTAATTTTTGTTTTATAAACATTACTGCATCCTTTTGACTTTTGGCTTTGTTTTCTTTGTAGCCCTTAAGCATTTCGGTATAAGCAGGTGACACTCTTAAAACCGGTGCGTTTTTAGCATTTAGACTAACTTCTAAATGATCATCTTCAATATTAATAATAAAATCAGGTGTGACATGTTCTACAAAGGTTCCGGTAGAATTGAAGGCATTTCCGGGTTTTGGATTAAGTTTTGTTATTTCATTAATGGCTTCTTTTAATTGATCTTCAGTCAATTCAAATTTTTGAAGTAATTTTTTATATTTTTTATTTATGAAATAATCAAATCCATTTTCAAGAATTTTCAGAGCAAGTGTCCTGGCTTCATTGGGCTGTTTGCGTCTCAATTGTATAATTAAACTCTCTTTTAAGTTTCGAGCACCAACACCGGGCGGGTCTAACTCTTGAATGAGACGTAATACTTTTTCTACCTCTTCTTCGGTAGTCATAACATTGTGGGTAAATGCCAAATCATCCACTATTTCAATAACATCACGTCTTAAATACCCATTATCATTGATACTCCCGATTAAAAAATCGGCTATTTTACGATGTTCTTCTGATAGGGGAAAAGCACTGAGTTGCGATTTTAGATATTGGGTAAAACTTTCACCTTGAGCATAGGGGACTTTTTTATCATCATCATCAGCGTAATTGTTTGTTCTTAAACGATAATCAGGAATTTCATCATCACTTAAATATTCATCTACATTAATATCCGGCGCTTCAATAATTTCAGCATCTTCTTCATATTCGGTTTGATCGTCAAAGTCGTCGGTTTCATCATGTTCTTTACCTTCTTCTAAAGCAGGGTTTTCTTCAATTTCTTGTTTTAAACGCTGTTCAAATTCAATAGTTGGTAATTGAATCAACTTCATTAACTGAATTTGCTGCGGCGTTAATTTTTGCTGTAATTTTTGAAATAATCCTTGTTTGAGCATAAATATGTATCCATTCTTTATCAGCACAAAAATACGGATAAAAAATGAGATTTTTTTGAAGAATAAAAATCAGAAGTTTTTTTACTAAAATAATTTATCATTGGCATGGTTTGTTAGTTAATGACAAATGTCATATTTTTGCCTAAAATATTAAAAAAATGAAACAGTTTAAATGGATTTTTCTGGTTTTTTTGATGACAACTTTTAGCAATCAAAGTATTGCACAATCTCATACACAGGCATTATCTGGCTTTCAAATTGAAAATTTGAATGCACAAGATTTCTATCAGTTATTAAAGCAAACAACATCTCCTCAATTAATTGATGTAAGAACATCTGCTGAATTTTACCAAGGTCATATACCAAAAGCAATTTTTATCAATTATTATGATAGAAACTTTATGTCCGATATTAAAGAAGCCGGCTTAGACACAAATAAAGCTGTGTTTATTTATTGTCGTAGTGGTCATAGAAGCGGTAATGCTATAAAAATATTTAAAGAGTTGGGTTTTAATCACATCATCAATTTGGCTTATGGTATTAATGAATGGTATCGGCAGGGTTTGCCTATTGAAAAATAAATCATAAAAATAAATTGCATTATATGAGAAAAATATTTTTTACAAGTTTAGTTATATTAGGTTTGATAAGTTGTCAAAATAATACCAAAAAATCACAGGTGCAGACACAAAAAGCACTTGAAAAGCCTGCTTTTGATCATAAAGCTTTTAAAATGAAAGGTATGATTATTGCTAAAACCACTTTTAAAACATTTAAGTCAAAAATCAGCCAAACAGCTGAAAAAGGCGGTTTGCCGGCAGTCGTCAATTTTTGTCATGATAACGCTCATAAAATAACAGATAGCATTGGTAAATCGCACCATGTAATAATTAGACGTACTTCACATAAACTACGAAATACGGATAATAAAGCTGATATAGATGAAGAAGCTGTTATTAATGAATATTTAAAATTACAAAAGGAAAAAAAACAGATGTCACCTATTGTCCTTAAAGACACGCAAGGATATGTGCATTTTTATGCACCCATAAAAACAAAGCCTGAATGTATGAGCTGTCATGGAACGCCGGGGAAAGATATTCCGGAAAATATTTATCAAATGATCATAGAAAAATATCCTCATGATCAGGCAACCGGTTTTAAAGTAGGTGATTTAAGAGGTATCTGGGACATTAAATTTTTACAAAATAAATCCTGATTTTGTTTAATACATTTCTTTTTATTTAAAAAGCCCGCAAATGCTGGCTTTTTGGTATAGAAGATTTAACAAAGTTTAAATGACTAATTTAAATATTGTAGATGAACCATTTTTTTTTCGATCTTAGTTAGCATTTCTAAGGTTTCCAAATATTCATCTATTATGCCTTGAGAAAGTAACTGTTTCGATTTATTTTTTAGCTTTTGATAAGTTGCAAATAGTTTCATAAAGATCAGTTTTATGGTTCAATTAACTATCTGCAATGATTATGCCAAAAATATATTTATCTAAAAATCAGCATATTATAAAACTGTTTTGTTTAACCAATATCGCCAGATGCTTAAGCCTTCTCTGGGTTGTCCTAATCCGTCTCGTAAGCCATTATCTTTCCAAACAAGAAAATAAGGTGGAGGATTATCTATATGTTCATACAATAAATCATAATCTTGATAAACAAACCAACATACAAAATGTGCTTTTAACAATTGTGCTTTGTTGAGTAGTTTCTGCACATATTGTGCTTGCCATTGTGGTGTTCCAATAATATTAACCTGATAAGCCGGTATAACCAAATCTTCTGCAATATAACCGGTTTCAGAAATAACAAAAGGTTTTTCAGGCGCTAAATCTCTCATTTCAGTTAGCCATTGATCCGGAATATTTTCGGGGTCAGACGGCGAGTTATTTTGATCATAAAGCCAAAATGGGTAAGTACTTACAGCAACCATATCGCTGTAAGCTAAAAGTTTACGAGTGATTTCTAAAACTTCGGTTTTGGTTTTATTATAAGATTGATCTTGGAAAGTCATCAAAACCGGCAATTGCGGATAGTCTTGTTTGAGTCTCTTATAAACTGTATCTGCTAACTTAGTAAATGCAGTATAATCAGGCGTATTTTCTCTTAAACCGCCATTTACTTCAATACCATATGCAAAAAAATCAGGTTTTATGGTGTCGATAAGTCTTTTACAATATTTAATATAGGCTGTAATAACTTCCGGTGTATCAAAATGGTAAGTGTCCCAAGGTGATGGAAGAGGCTGCTGGGTACCTTGGTCATTCCAATAGTGCGCTAGCGTTTCTCTATCAATATGATTTGGTGTAACAGTTAAAAATATTTTATGATTATCGGTAATGGTATGTATGGCAGTATTTATATTAAATTGAACATCATCAGGAAAAGCTTGATCATTTAAGGCTTCATTCCATGGTACACCATTATCAAAATGTACTAAGACCAGATCGCCATCTTGTAAAATATGTTCATATGTTTGGTTTAAGGCTTCTAAAGTATTGTCATAAGGAAATGGTGTAAAGCCCATAAGAAACGAACGGTTTCCGGATGTTGAGTCTATTGGTTCTAAATTTTGACAATGCCAAAAAACACTAGTAAAGATTATAATAATACTAAATTTGATAAATTTCATGGCCAAAATAATTTATGTTTATAAATCAAAAACCCCGTTTAATCTAAACGGGATTTTTTATCATTTATTTAAAAACAGCATGGTAAAGGGCATTTTTCTTTACATTTTCAATGCTGAAAATATCTGGATAAACTTTACCTTTCATATAATCGACAGTTTGATCACAATAATATTTAGATGCAGGATTACCACTCACACCGGTTGGCAAAATACTAAATGATTGATCCCAATTGTCCGGGTTATAAATATGTTTTTCTGATGCGCCCATACTTGCATTAAATGCTTGACTGTTTGGGTATGTGAAAGGATTTACGGTATTAGCATTACCTGGTGCTGCATAGTCACGGTTTAAATCGAATATTTTGTTTAAAACAGCAACTTTCCCAAGTGGGTGTATTAATTTTAAATGGTGAACTTTTCCCCATTGCCATTCTGAGCTCTTTCCATATTTATCGGTAAGTTCTTTTACGGCTTCCTTAAAAGATTTTACTACCATTTGATGAAAATTTTCTTTTTCGGGTGTAGAAATGTCATCTGACCAAGCCGAATTATTTTCTTTAAATACATTATAAGTAAGATATTTATAACCTAAAAGTGAATTTTCATATAGTTTGAATGTAGCTTGATCCATTTGGTCAGCTACTAAATTTTTTATTAGTTTAAGCAGAGTTAAATCAAAAACGGCTGGTGCAATTTCGTTTATGTTATAGGTGTTATTCCAATTTTTAAGGTAATTTACAGCTGCTTTTTCTTGATTATTTAAATCACTAATTTGTTTAAGATGTTGGAGTAAAATAGGTTTAATTTCATCTGCTTGAACAGAATGATGGTCATTTAACATCAGACGAAAATCTTCTGCTGATAATTTTTCTTTGGCAGTAAGCATTTGTCTTATGCGTTTGATACGGTATGGTATGTCAAACCATTCACTTATATAATAAGGATATTTATCATCTTCTATGGTTTTGTTATTGGCAGATGACACAAATCCTCGTGCCGGATTATATTCATAAGGCAGACTGTCAAAAGGAACATAGCCTTTCCAATCATATTTGTCTGTATCTCCGGGCATGAATAAATACCCTGGGGCATGTCGGATAGGGACACGTCCTGTCATATGCAAGCCAATATTGCCGTCAACATCAGCATAAGCAATATTTTGACTGACTGATTGAAATCCCTGAATGGCTTTAGTAAAATCTTGCCAGTTTTGAGCAGTTGCCAATCCATATAGGGTTTCTATTTCACGACTGTCTTCATTGCCTATCCAATGCATGGAGACAGGCATTACACGTACATCTTCAAAACTGGTAAAAATAGGTCCTCGGTGCGTAAAATATAAAGTTTTAACAATAGGTTTTTTTTGGCCTTTGATATAAAATTTTTCTTCTTTTACAGTCATGTTTTTCCATTTTCCATTGAATTTATATTGGGCTTTATTATCAGGATTCAAGGTTTCAACATAAAAATCTGCTCCATCTAACATGACATTGGTCATACCCCATGCAATACGTTCATTATGACCGGCCACAACAAAAGGTTCTCCCGGCAAAACGACTCCAGTAACATTAAGTTTGTTGGGAATTATAAAATGCATTCTTGTCCAAATCCCCGGAATATCTAATCCAAGATGCATGTCGTTTGAAAATAATGGTTTGCCCGTAGTGCTTTTTTTACCACTTACCACCCAGTTATTACTACCATTAAATATATCGGGTGTAAAGGCATTTATTTGGTTTAGAGCAGCTACTAAAGCGGTGTCTTTGACCAATTCTTTTTCAAACGAAAAATCAGGATAAACATATGTTTTCATATCTTTATAATGAGGTAGTAATTCGGCAAATTGTTCTTTAGAAACTTGGTCTTTTAGGTGATTGATTAGGCTTTCCATTTTATAACCCAACTCAAGATTCCAAGCCATAAAACCAACTAAATTTAAAGATTGTTGTGCTTGCCATTTTTCGGGTTTATAACCTAAAATTTTAAATTCAAAAGGCAATTTGTTTTTGTGGGTTTCTATGTAAGTATTTACACCTTTTGCAAAATAAGTCAAGGGCATTTTTACCTCTTCCTTTAATGTGGGGTATAATTTTTCAGCTTGCTCAGACATGCGTAATTTTCTTAATAAGACATCGGTGTTAAGCATTTTTTTACCAAATATTTCTGATAACCGACCTTGAGTTACCCGTCGTAAAAGATCCATTTGCCATAACCTGTCTTGTGCTGATATATAGCCTATCACTGTGTATAAATCTTGTTCATTTTGAGCTATAATATGCGGTACACCATGATCATCACGGTATACTTGTACAGGAGCTGATAGTCCTGAGATATTTATAGTAGCGTTATAATCCGGTAAAACAGATTTTTTGAGATGCTGTATATAAAAATAGCCACCTACTCCTAGCAAGAATAGAATTATTAAAAGATATTTTAATACTTTTTTCATGTTTATTAAGTTATATTATGTTGTTTTTTGTTATAAAACCAGCGTGGGCTTTTTATTGTTATCAAGTGCGACAAAAGTGAAGGTGCCTTCAATTGCTTTTTCACGTGTGTAACTGTACATTTCTTCTTTATAAATTTTGACTAATACATCTATGCTTGTTTTTCCAACTCTGCTAATACTGCCAATGACTTCGATGATTGTATCGGCGGGAATAGGTTTTTTAAAATCGATTTGACTGGTAGAAACAGTTACCATACGCTTACGAGAGAAACGAGTTGCTGCAATAAAAGCCACCTCATCCATAATTTGCAAGGCATTGCCGCCAAATAGCGTATCGTAATGATTGGTAGTATTTGGAAACACCACTTTAAATACATGCGTTTCAGCTTCTCTTAACCGTTTTTCAAGTAAACTTTTATCTATGGACATTAACGAATTTTATTACAAATATAAGTAAAAACTTATGAAGTTTCAATTTACTTTAATAACCTCTAAGATTAAAACAACTAAAAAATTATCGATTTCTGTACCATCATAAGTATGAGTGTTTCAGAATGTTTACTGAGCATGTCTAAGTGTCAGTTTTTTCTAAAATGAATAATGAAATGATAAAATAAGTTTTTTATACACAAGCCTTATGATGACTTTCACATAAATATAAATAATCATAAGTTAATAATTAATAAGTGCCATCTCTGTCTTTGCC
>WGBX01000069.1 GCA_015494075.1 Flavobacteriaceae bacterium | reverse complement strand
ACAACAAACACAAACAAAAAATACTATTTACATATGTTTGATATTGAATCATTAAAGCAACTCAAACTGAGTGCACTCCAAGACATTGCCAAAATCATTGGTATAAAAAAATATTACCATTTAAAAAAAATGGAATTGATTTATAAAATTCTTGATTTTCAAGCCGATCATCCGGAAATCATAAAGGAAAAAGCAGAGATATTAAAACTCGAAGAAAAAAAAGACCAATTAGTTGTTAAAAAAAGAGGGCGACCCAAAAAGGACACCTCAAAACAAACTACAAAAGAAAACGCTTCCCAAAACCATCAAACAACAGCTCAAACTCAAACTGCCCCAGAGGCCAAACAAACAAGCGAAAATAACTCTCAAAAACGACGTCCGAGAAAGAAAAAACAAAATAAAGAAGAAACACCGGCTGTAACGCATTCTAAACAAGTTGACAACAGTAAAAAAACTGAAAATATAACTGAAAATAAAGCTGAACCGGTTAATAAAAATACCCAAACGGCTTCTGAGTCTAAAAAAAATACTAGTCAAAACCAATCAGGATCAGAAAAAAATAATCAGGATAAAACCAAACAAACTAAACATACACAACAGCGAAATCAAGCTCAAAATCAAAATACCCAGAATAACCATAAACAAAATAATCAGAAACAAAATAACCATAAACAAAAATCAAAAAAAGAAGAATTTGAATTTGATGGGATTATTAATGCTGAGGGTGTTTTAGAAATATTGCAAGATGGCTATGGTTTTTTAAGATCTGCCGATTTTAATTATCTCAGTTCACCGGACGATGTTTATGTCTCACCTTCTCAAATTAGATTATTCGGCCTAAAAACCGGTGATACTGTACAAGGAGTTGTCCGACCACCAAAAGAAGGTGAAAAATATTACCCTTTAATTAAAGTAACTAAAATTAACAATCAAGACCCGGAAATAGTTAGAGACAGGGTTGCTTTTGAGCATCTTACACCACTTTTTCCAAATGAAAAATTAAATATTGCCGGAAAACGTAGTACTTTATCAACACGCATTGTCGATTTGTTTGCTCCTATTGGGAAAGGACAACGTGCTATGATTGTATCACAACCTAAAACCGGTAAAACCATCTTATTAAAAGACTTGGCCAACGCCATTGCGGCCAACCACCCGGAAGTTTATCAAATTGTTTTACTCATTGATGAAAGACCTGAAGAGGTTACCGATATGAAACAAAGTGTTAATGGTGAAGTTATTGCCTCTACTTTTGATGAGTCGGCAGATAAGCATGTTAAAGTTGCCAATATCGTCATTGAAAAAGCAAAACGTATGGTTGAGAGTGGTATGGATGTAGTTATTTTATTAGACTCCATTACCCGTTTGGCCAGAGCTTACAATACGGTACAACCTATGTCAGGACGTGTTTTATCGGGAGGTGTAGACTCCAATGCCTTGCACAAACCTAAACGTTTTTTTGGAGCTGCGCGTAATATTAAAGAAGGGGGTTCTTTAACCATTATAGCTACGGCTTTGATTGATACGGGATCTAAAATGGATGAAGTAATTTTTGAAGAGTTTAAAGGAACCGGAAATATGGAACTCCAATTAGACCGAAATCTTGCTAATCGTCGTATCTATCCGGCTATTGATATTAAAAATTCAAGCACACGACGAGACGATCTGCTTCACGATGACCGTACTGTTCAACGAATGTGGCTGCTACGTCGCTATTTAGCAGATATGAATCCTATTGAAGCAATGCAATTTGTAAAAGATAGAATTTCAGAAACAAGAAGTAATGAAGAATTTTTACTCTCCATGAATGAATAACAATTAAAATCCTCATAAAAAAAGCCTTGAATATTCAAGGCTTTTTTTATTAAAATATAATTAATGATAATGGTTAAATTTCTTAATTGTAATAGTCAACATTCTTATTTTGACAACTTCCCAAGAGAACTGCTAAAAATGAATATTTAAAAAATTAATTGAATTTTTATCGATTTTTTATATAGCCTAATAAAATGATTTAATTAATTTTTAGGCTCTCCTCCGTTTGATTGTTTTTTTTGCGCTACTTCTTTAGTTTTGTCTGCTACTTGCTCCACTGCCTTAAGCGCTTTGTCTTTTATCTCTTTGGCTTGTTCAGATGCTTCATCTATTACACTTGAAGCTTTTTCACGTAGGTCTTTAGTTTCTTCCAAAAACTCTTCCTTTGCTTCTTTAGCTTTTTGAGTCATATCATCGACCAACTCCTCGCCTTTTTGTGAAACATCTTCTAAAACTTCGGCTGCTTTTTCACGTAGATCTTTGGTTTCTTCAGCCAAATCTTTGGTTGCTTCTTTAATTTTTTCATCTGCCTCTTGAATGGTTTTATTAACCAACTTACTGGCATCCTCAGCTAATTCATCTAACTTTGTATTAGATTGATTGAAAAGTTTTTTTAAACTGTCTAAAATTCCCATAATAGTAAATTTTTATTTGATTTATTATCTAGCTAATTTAAAAAGAATAATTGAATAAAAATATCATCATGATTTTTTCCTTAAAATCAATTTTTTACAGTTTCTTTCCATAAGCTAAATCACCGGCATCACCCAAACCAGGAACAATATAGCCTTTACCATTTAACCCTTCATCAAAATCTGCAATCCATAAATGTGCGGCATCAGGGAGTTTTTTTTCTAAAAATTCGATTCCTGGTCGCGAACCTATAATGGAAATTACGTGTAATTTTTTTGGAGTTCCAAATTGATTTAGTTTTTCATATACCGCTACTAATGATTGCCCCGTGGCTAACATAGGATCGACCAATACTAAAACTTTATCTTCAATTGACGGTGTTGCTACATAATCCACTTTAATATCAAATTCTTTTGTATCTGATGTATGCTTACGATATGCCGAAATAAAAGCATTTTCCGCATCATCAAAAATATGCAATACACCCATATGCAACGGTAACCCAGCCCGTAAAATAGAAGCTAAGACAATGTTATCGTCTAAAACTTGCATTTGTTTAACCCCAAGAGGTGTTACAATATTTTGAGGTTTATAGTTTAAAGTTTTACTTAATTCATAAGAGATAATTTGCCCCATACGTTCAATATTAGTTCTAAAACGCAAACTGTCTTTTTGAATTTCCTTATCTCTAATTTCAGCTATAAACTTACTTAGAATAGAATGTTGTTTAGATACGTGGTGAATAATCATAATAAAAATTTAAAAATTTAATAAAATAAAACCCCAATTTTAAAAAAAATTGAGGCTTAATAATATGTGTTTTGGGTCGAAACATTAATTACGTCTATTATAAATTTGTATGTAATATAATAAAGTTGCCAGCGAACTTAAAGCTGCAACAACATATGTTCTTGCTGCCCATTTTAAAGCATCGGCAACACCTTTGCTTTCTTCGGTATCTACAATACCCTTATTAATTAACCAGCGTTTAGCTCGTGCACTCGCATCATATTCTACCGGTAAAGTAATAAAGCTGAAAACTACTGTTGCAGCAAATAATATGATTCCAACCAACAAAAGCTGTGGAAAACTTTTAACAAGTAATATGCCGGCAATTAAAACCCATTGTACCATTGATGATGAAAATTGTACAACCGGAACCAAAGCTGATCTTAATTTTAACCATTTATAACCTTGTGCATGTTGTAAAGCATGACCACACTCATGAGCTGCCACAGCAACAGCTGCAACACTATTTGAACTATAAACCGGTTCACTAAGATTGACCGTCTTTTTTACAGGATGATAATGGTCGGTTAAATAACCCGGTGTAGAAACAACTTTAACATCGTTTATGCCATTGTCAGCTAACATCATTTGTGCAACTTCTGCACCTGTATAGCCTTTTTTAAGACGGATTTTGCTATAAAAATCAAATTTATGCTTTAATTGACGCTGTACAAGCATCCCTATTAAAGCAATTAAGCCAATTAAAATATATGCGCCCATAAAAATAATTTATTTAATGCAAGTTACTAAATTTTTGAATGCTCTCATCAATAATTAAGCCAAAAGATATTTTTTGTATTTTTGAATTTAAATATAATTATATGTTAAACCAAAATCTTGATCCTGACAAATCCCATATTCCACATGAGGAGTTAGAATTAGAAAAACAATTACGACCCTTAAGTTTTGCTGACTTTACAGGGCAGGACCAAGTAATTGAAAATTTAAAAATATTTGTTGCTGCTGCCAATCAAAGAAATGAAGCCCTTGACCATACCCTATTTCACGGGCCACCTGGCTTAGGAAAAACAACTTTAGCTCATATTTTGGCCAATGAGTTAGATGTAAACTTGAAAATAACTTCAGGTCCTGTTTTAGACAAGCCCGGCGACTTGGCAGGCTTATTAACCAATTTAGAAGAAAGAGATGTCTTATTTATAGACGAAATACATCGCTTATCACCAATTGTAGAAGAATATTTATATTCGGCTATGGAAGATTATCGCATTGATATAATGATTGAAAGCGGCCCTAATGCACGTACTGTTCAAATACATTTAGAGCCTTTTACATTAATTGGTGCTACAACCCGATCGGGTTTGTTAACCGCTCCTATGCGTGCCAGGTTTGGTATCAATGCTCGTTTAAATTATTATACTCGAGAATTATTAACCCAAATTGTACAACGTAGCGCTCACATCTTAAAGGTACCTATTAGTATGGAAGCTGCTATAGAAATAGCCGGGCGAAGTCGTGGAACACCACGAATAGCAAATGCTTTACTGAGACGTGTCCGAGATTTTGCTCAAATAAAAGGAGATGGCAAAATAAGTATTAATATTGCTAAATATGCACTTAAAGCCTTAAATGTTGATGAACACGGATTAGATGAAATGGATAATAAAATTTTGACGACTATTATTGATAAATTCAAAGGTGGCCCTGTTGGTATTAGCACTCTTGCAACAGCAGTTGGCGAAAATGCAGAAACTATTGAAGAAGTATACGAGCCTTTTTTAATTCAAGAAGGCTTCTTAATGCGCACACCGCGAGGACGTGAAGCAACAGAATTGGCTTATCGTCATTTAAATAAAACTAAGAACCCTGATCAAGGACGGCTTTTTTAAGTAAAAACTATTGAAAATAAACAATCGACAAAAAGAACTAATAAGGCAAAAAGCTTTATCCCTAGGATTTAATAACATTGGATTTGCCAAAGCTGGTTTTTTAGAAGAAGAAGCAAAACGATTTGAAACTTGGCTTAAAAAAGGTTATCATGGCAAAATGACATATCTGGAAAACCATTTTGAAAAACGCTTAGACCCTACCAAACTAGTTGAAGGAGCCCGTTCTGTGATAAGCCTGTCTTTTAATTATTATCCTTCGCAAGTGCAAACCGGCAATACTTACAAAATTGCAAAATATGCCTATGGTAAAGATTATCATTTCAATTTAAAAGAAAAACTTCGCGAATTAGTAACATTTATTAATTCTGAAATAGGTATGATAGAAGGAAGAGTCTTTACCGATTCGGCACCAATTTTAGAAAGAGCTTGGGCACGTAAAACGGGGATAGGATGGGAAGGTAAACACAGCCTTATTATTCAAAAAAATAAAGGTTCTTTTTTCTTTTTAGCAGAAATTATATCAGATTTAGATTTCGAAACATTTGATGCAGAATTTGCTACTGATCATTGTGGTACGTGTACTAATTGTATTGATGCATGTCCAACAGAAGCAATACTTCCAAACAGAATGGTTAAAGCTAACCAATGTATTTCATATTTCACCATAGAATTAAAAGATGAATTACCAACTAAACTGAAAGGAAAATTTGAAGATTGGATGTTTGGCTGCGATATTTGCCAAGATGTTTGTCCATGGAATAAGTTTTCTTTACCACACAACGAAGCTTTTTTTGAGCCACATCCAGATTTATTGCAAATGACTAAACAAGACTGGGAAGATATTACACAAGATATTTTTCGGGATATTTTTAAAAAGTCGGCAGTTAAAAGAACCAAATTTGGCGGGTTGATAAGAAATATAAATTTTTTAAAAAATAAAAAAACCGACTGAAAAACAGTCGGTTTTTTTTATTTAAAAATTAAAAGGTTTATTTAACCAAGTTAATTTCTACACGTCTGTTTTTAGCACGTCCTGCTCTTGTTCTATTAGAAGCAATAGGTTTGGTTTCTCCATAACCTTTGGCATTTAATGTAGACTTAACACCATGAGCTTTCAAATATTCAACAACAGCTTCTGCTCTTTTTTGTGACAATTTTAAATTGAACTTAGCACTACCGACACTATCAGTATGACCCTCAACATCAAATTCAGCAGTAGGATATTCAACCAAAATAGCAACTACTTTTTCTAAAGTTTCAACAGTTTTTGGCTTGAATGAAGCTTTACCAGAATCAAAGTAAATAACTTTAGCATATTCATTCAATTGTTTTTGCACTTCTTTTGTAACTTCAGGGCAACCTTGATTTTCTACAAGACCAGCTACTTCTGGACATTTGTCATCTTTGTCAAGAACGCCATCACCATCAGTATCAGGATAAGGACAACCTTGGTTAGCAACAGGTCCGGCAACATTTGGACAAGCATCTTTTGAGTCAGCTACGCCATCACCATCTGCATCAGGACAACCATTTAATGCAGCAACACCGGCAACGTTAGGGCAATCATCTTTTGAATCGATAATACCATCACCGTCACTATCTGGACAACCGTTAAATTCTACTTTACCAGCAACATCAGGACAAGCATCTTTTGAGTCGATAATACCATCACCGTCACTATCAGGACAACCGTTAAATTCAGGTAAGCCTTTTACTTCAGGACAAGCATCGTCGCGGTCATATATACCATCACCATCGGTATCAACTCCTCCAAATCTTACAGCAATACCGGCACCATGTTGGAAGTATGGAGCTACATTGTCATCAAAAGTATGATGATAAGCAGTCTCTACATATAAACCGATATTTTCAGACACCCAAAATTCCAAACCTAAACCACCGTTTAAGTCACCGGCATCTTCATTGCCAATCCAATTATAACCAGCACCGGCAAAAAGATAAGGTTGAACAAGTTTTTCAGCATCACAAATCGCATATTTAACATTTAAATTAGCATTAGCAAAAGCTAAATCAGCCGGTATATCACCTAATTTAGTAATTTTATTTAAGTTTAATGAAGCTAGTAAACTAAAATTGTCACCTAAATAATGACCGACTCGTACAGTAGAAATAGCATAAGCTGCATTATAATGATCGAGATTAAAGAAATCACTGAACATTTGATCACTGGCAAAACTAAAGTCACTGTTTTGTCCTGTTGGGTAAAGATCTACCACATTTGAGCCTAATTTAACCAACCATGGATGGTTCTTGTCTTGGGCATTGACAGTAACAGTTACTAAAACTATTACTGCTAATAATAATTGATTTAATTTTTTCATATCCTTTAATTGTTTAATAATATTCAAAGCAAAAATAATAAAAATTAATTTAATAAACACTAATTTTTATATTATATTTAGTTTTTTACCTACTTTTTCGAAAGCAGCTAAGGCTTTGTCTAGGTGTTCTTTAGTATGAGCTGCAGATAGTTGCACTCTAATTCGGGCCTTAGCTTTTGGCACAACCGGGAAAAAGAAACCTATTACATAGATGCCTTCCTCTAATAATTGTTCAGCCATATTTTGTGATAATTTGGCGTCATATAGCATTACCGGAATGATTGGGGATTCACTATGTCCTATATCAAAACCTAATTTTGCCATACCTTGTTTAAAATACTGAGTGTTTTTATCTAATTGCTTAATCAAATCGTTATTAGCTGTAAGCATATCTAATACTTTAAGGGCGCCGCCCACTATCTCCGGGGCCAATGAATTAGAGAACAAATAGGGTCTTGATCGTTGTCTGAGCATTTCTATGATTTCTTTATGGCCGGTAGTATAGCCTCCCATGGCACCACCTAACGCTTTACCTAATGTACCGGTTATGATGTCTATTTTACCCATCACATTTTTTAGTTCTACAGTACCACGACCGGTCTTTCCTAAAACACCTACTGCATGACTTTCATCCACCATTGTTAACGCATCATATTTTTGGGCTAAATCTACTATTTTATCTAATTGGGCTACGACACCATCCATAGAAAACACACCGTCAGTTACAATAATTTTAAATCGATGACCTGCAGCAGTTGCCTCTTGTAATTTTGCTTCCAAATCGGCCATGTCATTATTTTTATAACGATACCGTGCTGTTTTAGTTAAGCGAACACCATCAATAATGGAAGCATGGTTTAACTCATCAGAAATAATAGCATCATCGGGGCCAAATAAAGGCTCAAACACGCCACCATTAGCATCAAAAGCTGCTGCATATAATATTGTATCATCCGTTTGATAAAAATCAGCGAGTTTTTGTTCCAGTTCTTTATGTTTATCCTGAGTTCCACAAATAAACCTTACAGAAGCCATACCATACCCGCGAACGTTCATCATTTGTTTTGATGCCTCTATTACCCTTGAATCGTCGGCCAAACCCAGATAATTATTAGCGCAAAAATTCAACACCTTTTGCCCCGTATCTAAAGTTATTTCCGGACCCTGAGGCGAGGTAATAATACGCTCATGTTTGTACAAACCGGAAGCTTCTATTTCTTGAAGAGATGTTTGTAAATAGTTTTTAAATTTATCACTATACATATTAATAATTTATTTAAGATTCAGGACAAATATAATTATTATTCACTAATTTATTGTTGATAAAACATAGTTTCTTTCAGCATTAAAATAAAAGCACATCCAATAATAATTAAAGTTGTAATAGTTAGTTTTTTGGGTCTTATTTTGATTTTTTAACAATACTACGTCAGAATTAACAGTAAAAAATCATTAATAATATTTTGATTAAATTTGTGTAATTTTTATGATTAAAATCATATTTAGCCAAAAAGAAGGCTTTAAATTTGTTGACGATAAAATAATAGTGTATGGGAACAATTGCAATATTGGTTTTTATTTTAGCAGGTGTCGCTTTAATCTTAATAGCCAATAATTTATCAAATTTAATTTCACCAAAATCAGACAATCCTGACAAATATGAGCCTTATGAATCAGGGGTTAAAACCATTGGCCCTACTTGGGTCAGATTTAAAATCGGATACTATCTATTTGCTTTGGTTTTTTTGATTTTTGATGTTGAAATCATCTTTTTAGTCCCTTGGGCTGTTGTCTTTAAAAAAATGGGGGCAGTAGCATTAGTAGACATAATAATATTCATTGTCATACTTGGTTTAGGATTAGTTTATGCACTTAAAAAACGCGCTTTAAAATGGGTTTAGATAAGAAAATGAATTGGATAGGTGACTCTCCGGAGCAACCTTACACACACAATCAAATCGCCAATGACTTCCCCGGGCAAATTATACCGGCAGGTAATGGTGGAAATATTATAGTTGGAACATTAGATAATATTATTAATTGGGGACGCTCTAACTCTCTATGGCCTTTGTATTTTGGTACCAGTTGTTGTGCTATTGAAATGATGCAAACCGGAGCGGCTCGTCATGATTGGTCGCGCTTTGGATTTGAAGTCGCACGGCCTACACCTCGTCAGGCTGATGTTATTATTATTGCAGGTACCATTACTATGAAAATGGCACCAGTCTTACGTCGTTTATACGACCAAATGGCTGAGCCTAAATATGTTATTGCTATGGGAGCTTGTGCTATTTCCGGAGGGCCGTTTTACTACAACACATATTCCGTAGTAAAAGGTGCTGACCATGTTATTCCCGTTGATGTTTATGTCCCCGGATGCCCGCCGCGTCCCGAAGCTCTACTCGATGGAATGATGCTCCTGCAAAAGAAAATAAAAACAGAAGGAATGAAAACCCGTAAAAATCCAATTGTAGGTTTTGATGAGGGTTTTGTTCCACATAATCAACGCTAAAAATAAGGGATATGTATAACGAACTTAAAGCCGATATTGAAAATCAATTTGACCAAGCGTCATTTGATGAAGAAACAGCTAAGTACTTGATTATTGAAATTGCTCCTGACCAATATTTGGCTCTTATGGAAAATCTGAGAAACAAAGGCTTTGATTATCTTTTTTCAATGACCGGTATGGATTGGGGCAAAGAATTGGGCGTTACCAATCACTTGGAAAACACTCAAACCGGACAAATGCTGATGGTTAAAGTAAAATTGGCTGATCGTGATAATCCGGAATTGCCAACTATTGAAAAAATATGGAAAACGGCCCATTTGCACGAACGTGAGATTTATGATTTGTTCGGGATTAACTTTAAAGGGCACAGCGTTATGAAAAGACTCCTACTGTCAGAAGATTGGGAAGGATATCCAATGCGAAAAGACTGGCATGATGAAACTAAAATGATTATCAGATAACTATGGAAACAGTTACATTAAATAGTGGCGATTTAAAATCACAAGAATATTTTTTAAATATGGGCCCCCAGCATCCTGCCACCCATGGGGTGCTGCGCTTAATTTTAACTTTAGACGGTGAAATAGTCAAAAATATAGAGCCGGATCTAGGATATATTCATAGAAGTATAGAAAAACAATGTGAATATGAAGGCTACAAACAAATAATTCACCTTACTGACCGGATGGATTATTTATCGGCTCATATAAACAATGAAGCCGTTGCTTTAGCTATTGAACAAGCCCTGCAAATCGAAGTGCCTGAAAGAGTAAAAGTTATCAGAACTATAATGGGTGAACTTACTCGTATTGCTTCGCATTTATTAT
The DNA here is from genome assembly GCA_015494075.1 of Flavobacteriaceae bacterium. Taxonomy (GTDB): domain Bacteria; phylum Bacteroidota; class Bacteroidia; order Flavobacteriales; family Flavobacteriaceae; genus WGBX01. The sequence goes on along the minus strand of WGBX01000069.1, from coordinate 8,564 downwards.
GGTGGGGTGTAATGGGAATGGATGTTGGTGCGCTTACCACTTTCATGTATGCTTTTAGAGATCGTGAAATGATCAACGATATCATGGAAGAAACCTGTGGCGCTCGTTTAACCATGAGTTATAGCACACCTGGTGGCGTAATGTTTGATTTACATCCAAATTTTCAAAAAAGAGTAAAAGCTTTCATACCTCACTTGCGAAAAGTTATACCTCAATATGATGAATTACTTACAGGTAATGTAATTTTTCAAAAACGAATGAAAGGTATCGGGGTTATGTCTTATGAAGATGCTATATCGCATGGAGCAAGTGGACCGGCTGCACGTGGATCAGGCGTTTCTTGTGATAGACGAATAAAAGATCCTTATAGCGCTTTTGCAACAAAAGACATTAAGTTTAACGAAGTTTTGTATACAGAAGGTGATAATTTGGCCCGGTACAATGTGAGAATGAAAGAAATGTTAGAGTCATTAAATATTATTGAACAATTAATAGATAATATACCTGATGATGGTATCCAAGCCAAAACCAAAGCTTTAATTAAATTACCAAAAGGCGAATATTTACAACGTGTTGAAACAGCTCGCGGTGATTTAGGTGTGTATATTGTCAGTGACGGTAAAAAAAATCCGTATCGTGTCAAGTTTCGTTCACCCGGATTTTCAAATTTAAATGCTTTGATTGAAATTGGAAAAGGTCATTTAATAGCAGATTTAGTTGCCGTAATGTCAACCTTAGACTTTGTGGTTCCTGATATTGACCGATAAAAACCGGTCTAAACACAAAACAATATAAATAGGTTTCTCTATAACCTTTAACAAGTTAAACAAAGAAAAATGATTTTAATAAATACGACAAATTATTTTGGACAATTAGTAGCCTATCTTTCAGATCAAATGGGTATAGGCGGCCAGATTTTGGCTTATGTAATTGTTGCAGCCATTTATTTAGGATTTTTTGCCTTGGCGGGTTTACTGTTAGTTTATGTAGAACGTAGGGTGGCAGCTTTCTTTCAACTACGTTTAGGCCCTAACCGAGTAGGACCGCATGGTTTATTCCAAACTATTGCCGATGCTTTAAAACTTTTATCAAAAGAAATATTTGGTACTAACCGAAAAGATAATTTATTATACAAAACCGCTTATTATTTAGTCATTACCGCATCGCTGGTTTCTCTTTCCGTTATTCCTTTTACTCAAGGTATTCAAGCTTTTGATATTAATGTTGGTGTTTTCTTTATCTCAGCAGTTTCATCTGTGGGTGTGTTAGGCATCTTGCTTGGTGGCTGGGGAAGTAATAATAAATACTCACTTATTGGAGGCATGCGTAGCGGTTTGCAAATGATCAGTTATGAATTATCATCCGGTTTGGCAGTTATTACAATGGTTTTATTAGCCGGCACTTTACAAATGTCCGGTATTATAGAGGCGCAACGAGATACTTGGTTTATTATTAAAGGCCATATTCCGGCATTAATTGCCTTATTTATATTTGTTGTAGCCGGAACTGCCGAAAGTAACAGAACACCATTCGATTTGCCAGAAGGTGAAGCAGAGTTAGGAGCCGGATATCACTCTGAATATTCGGGTATGGGCTTTGCTTATTTTTTCTTAGCTGAATTTATAAATATGTTTATTATTTCAGCTGTTGGTGTTACTTTGTTTTTTGGCGGATGGCTGGCACCATTTCATTTAACTGACGCTCTACCATGGCAACCACTTTGGGGTGCCTTATGGTTTTTCTTGAAAGTAGCTGTCTTTATCTTTTTTATGATGTGGTTCCGTTGGACTTTTCCACGATTAAGAATTGACCAACTTTTAACCTTAGAATGGAAATATTTATTACCAATAGGATTAGTCAATATAATATTGATGGCAGTATTGGTTTATTATAACGTATTAATAAGCTTTTAATTATGAGTTACTTAGGAGATGTTATTGGTGGTGTAAAAACATTAATTAAAGGGATGAAAGTAACAGGAAGTTATTTTTTTCCGAATATTATCAACCAAAAATATATTATTACCCGACAATATCCCGAAGAGCCGGCTATAGTAATGGACCGCTTTAAAGGTGAAGTTGTAATGTGGCATAATGAAAATAATGAACACCGATGCACAGGCTGTCAGGCCTGTGAAATTGCCTGTCCAAATGGATCTATTGAAATTATTTGGGATCGTGTTTTAAATGAAGAAACAGGTAAAAAAGTAAAAACTATCGATAAGCATATTTATCATTTGGGAATGTGCACAATGTGTAATTTATGTATACAAGCTTGTCCCACAAATGCTATTATGTGGTCGACCAATTTTCATAATTCGACCTATGATCGTTCAAATTTAACCAAAGTACTAAACAAGCCCGGCTCTAAACTAATGGCGGGCGTAGAAGAATAAATGATTATGGAAAAATTATTGTTTTATATTTTATCGGCTATCATTATTAGCTTTGCCATATTAAGTGTGACCAGTCGTAAATTATATCGTGCAACTATGTATTTACTTTTTGTATTAATAGCTGTTTCAGGTTTATATTTTATGATGGAATATAACTTTATGGGCGCAGTTCAATTATCTGTTTACGCCGGAGGTATTATGGTGTTGTTTATTTATGCCGTAATGATGACTAATAACATTGGTCAACCCTTACGCAGCATTAGCTCTAAGAAAAAGATTTTGCCTTTTGTAATTGCCTTTGGAACTGCAATTCTGGCCATCTATGCTATTTATTCATATCAAGGCATTGCTAAGATAAATGAAGCTACTGTTACAGGCGTAGATCAAATCGGCAGTAAACTGTTAAGCTATAAAAAAGGCGGCTATGTTTTACCATTTGAAGTCGTTTCCATTTTATTGTTGGCTGTAATGATTGCAGCAATTGTAATTGCCAAAGCAAAAAAATTAGTAAATCAAGAAAAAAATTAGATTATGATTGAAGGAGTTAGTTTATTCGAAATAATGTCATTGACAACTATTCTATTTTTTATAGGTATCTACGGTTTTTTAACACGTACCAATCTTATTGCCATGTTAATGTCATTAGAATTAATGGTAAATGCCGAAGCCGTCAATTTTGTGGCAATTAATAAATATTTATCACCTGCAGTGCTTCAAGGACAAATATTTTCACTATTTATAATTGCGCTGGCAGCGGCAGAAACAGCTTTGGCATTAGCTATAATTTTGCATTTATATCGTTTGACGGAAAATATTGACGTCAAGGAAGTGGAAGAATTAAAATATTAAAAAATTATAATGATGAACGAGTTTAGCTATTTATATCTTATTCCGTTAATTCCGTTACTTACCTTTATTTTCTTAGGCTTTACTGCCAAAAAAATTAAAGAACCTATTTCCGGATATATCGGCACAGCCAGTTTATTGAGTATTTTCATATTAAGCCTTTATACGGCTTACAAATACTTTTTTGTAGTAGGATTGGTAGATGGAAAGTATCAATCTATCAAAATCATGTTAAAAGAAAACTGGATTCATTTTTCTGACAAATTAGGTATTGACATTGGATTGCTGGTCGATCCTATTTCCGTTATGATGCTAGTTGTAGTGACCACCATTTCATTAATGGTCCATATTTATTCATTAGGTTACATGCATGACGATACCGGCTATAGTAGATTTTATGCCTATCTGTCTTTATTTACTTTCTCTATGCTAGGTTTGGTCTTGTCCTCTAATCTCTTTATGATTTATATATTTTGGGAATTAGTCGGTGTATCATCCTTCTTATTAATTGGTTTTTATTTTGAAAAACCATCTGCAGTAGCAGCTAGTAAAAAAGCTTTTATTGTGACGCGTTTTGCCGACATGTTTTTTCTAATCGGCATCTTGATGGTAGGTTATTTTGCTCATACATTCGATTTTGAAACCTTAAACAGCCCATCAACCTATGAGACTATTCAAAACTGGATCGCTAACCATCAAATTGCGAGTTTTATGGGAATATCTGTTTTTACTTGGGCTTTGATTTTTATATACATTGGTGGTATGGGTAAATCTGCTATGTTTCCTTTACATATTTGGTTGCCAGATGCTATGGAAGGGCCCACGCCTGTTTCCGCACTAATTCACGCTGCAACTATGGTTGTAGCCGGCGTATTTTTGGTTGCTCGTCTTTATCCTTTATACTTTCATGTAGAAGACGGCTTTGCACTTAGGATTGTTGCAGTTGTCGGGGCCTTTTCAGCTTTATTTGCCGCTATTATTGCTTTAACACAGGAAGACATAAAACGAGTTTTGGCTTTTTCAACCATGTCTCAAATAGGCTATATGATGATGGCTCTGGGAGTGTCAGGATTTAATGGACATGAAGGGCTGGGATATATGGCGGGAATGTTTCACCTATTTACACATGCCATGTTTAAAGCGCTGCTATTTTTAACAGCAGGTGCCATTATACACGCCGTTCATAGTAACTATATGAAAGATATGGGTGGGTTAAATAAATATATGCCGGTATCCAGCTTGGTATTTTTAATAGCAGCTCTGGCAATCTCAGGTATTCCGCCATTTGCCGGATTTTTTAGTAAAGATGAAATCTTAACCGCAGCATTTGAATACAATATATTTATTTGGCTTGTAGGATTTTTAGTAGCCGGATTAACGGCATTTTATATGTTTAGATTATATTTTCGTATCTTCTTTAATAAGCAACCCGATTATGGTGATCATAAACCTCATGAAGCACCCTATACAATGTTGTTTGCACTCATATTTTTAGGTTTGATGACAATGATTGCCGGGTTTATACCTTTTAGCGAATTGGTCTCAGCAGACAGAATGCCATTCCATAGCCATATCGAATGGACCGATCCATTGGTAATCGCCTCTATTTTGATGGCTGCGTCCGGAATTGGAGTAGCTTACTTAATGTATTATAAAGAAACATCTTATCCGGAAAAAGTAGCTACAGCTATGGGTAAAGGTTACAAATGGGCAAAAAATAAATTCTATATAGATGAACTTTATATTTTCATCACCCATAAAATTATTTTTGAACATGTATCAAAACCAATAGCTTGGTTTGATAGAAATGTAATTGATGGGTTTATGAACTTATTGGGTTTGACAGTAGAAAAACTTGCAGAACGCATTAAGATAATACAAACCGGAAGAATGCAAGATTACGCTATGTATTTTGTTTCGGGTGTTATAGCCATTGTAATGCTAATCATTTATTTTAACTAAAGAATTAAAAGATAAACTAAAAAAAATGGATATTTTAACCTTATTTGTTGTTGTACCGGTTATTACAGTTCTTATTATGGTCTTGTTTACCAAAGACTTAAAACAAGCACGAATGGTAACCTTGGTAGGAATGTTGGTACAGTTACTTATGTCAATCAATTTGATTGTTAAGTATATGGAAGCTCGTGGAAGTGGTAATCATGCCATTATGCTTTTTGAAAAAAACATTCCATGGTTTACTGAATTTAATGCAAATTATCATATTGGCGTTGACGGCGTATCTGTATTAATGATTCTATTGACAACCTTAATAGTCATTGCAGGTACATTTGTATCTTGGAAGATAGAATACCTTCCTAAAGAATTTTTTATATCATTAATTGTCTTAGCAACAGGGGTTTACGGATTCTTTATTTCTTTAGACTTATTTACAATGTTTGTGTTCTACGAAATAGCAGTTATACCAATGTATCTGTTGATAGGAATTTGGGGAAGTGGCCCTAGAGAATATGCTGCTATGAAACTGACACTAATGTTAATGGGCGCCTCAGCGCTATTACTAGTTGCCCTATTAGGTATTTATTTCACTAGTGCCAGTGGTGGCCAATCACCAACCTTTGACGTATTGGAATTGGCAAATAGACACATGGATGTTCAATGGCAAAAAATATTTTATCCATTGGCATTTATAGGTTTTGGTACCATAGGAGCTCTATTTCCTTTTCATACTTGGTCTCCCGATGGTCATGCATCTGCGCCTACAGCTGTATCTATGTTACATGCAGGTGTATTAATGAAATTAGGTGGTTATGGCATATTTCGGTTTGCAATGTTCTTAATGCCCGAAGGTGCTTTATTCTGGCAAGATTTTTTCCTGATACTAGCCGTAACAGGTGTAACATACGGTGCATTATCGGCAATCCAACAAACTGACTTGAAATATATCAATGCATACTCTTCTGTAAGTCATTTGGGTTTGGTTTTATTCGCTTTATTAATGATTAACAAAACCGCTTGGAATGGTGCCATGCTTCAATCCTTATCTCATGGATTTATTACAGCTTTATTTTTTGCCCTCATAGGGATGATTTATGGCCGAACTCATGTTAGAGATATTACAAAAATGCAAGGTATGATGCGTATCGTACCTTTTCTGAGTGTTGCCTATGTTATTGCAGCCTTAGCAAATTTAGGACTGCCCGGATTTAGCGGGTTTGTAGCCGAAATGAATATCTTTGTCGGTGGATTTCTAAATAACGATTTATACAAACAAATCTTAACGGGTTTGGCTGTTACTTCAATAGTTGTAACTGCAGTATATATGTTAAGGTTAACAGGTCGTATGATTTTTGGACCGACAACCAAAATCTATACCAATTTGCCTAAAGCTTATTGGTACGAAAAGACAGCCATTGCATTACTGGTTTTGTTTATAACTTTGATAGGAACCATACCGTTTTGGTGGCTACAATTTATTCAAGACAGTGTAAATAATTTTATTCAACCTTTAATCAAATAAGATATTTTATATTTGGTTTAAGCAAAAAACAAGTTTATGAATTTAGATAGTTTAATGTTAATGAGAGATGAATTATTACTCACCTTAATTATATTGGTAGTACTAATTGCTGAAATTATATTATCCCCAAAAAACAAAAAATATATCATTCAGTTAGCTCTTGGATTATTTGGTATATATACTATTGTATCATTTATCCCATTGCCAAAAGGCAGCTTATTCGGAGGATCTTATCAAACATATCCCTTGGTACATTATTTTAAGGCGATTTTGGCCACCGGTGTATTTTTAATCCTTTTACAATCGGTAAGTTGGATAAAAGAAAAATTACTTCCGTATGATTTTACGGCAGAATTTTTTATCCTGCTATTTGCCTCTCTTTTAGGTTTAAATTTTATGATGTCTGCTGGAGATTTCCTAATGTTTTATTTAGGATTAGAACTTTCAACTATGCCAATAATTGCCTTGACAACATTTGAATTTTGGAACCACCGCTCTATTGAAGCAGGCGTTAAATACGTGATGCTGGCATCACTATCCTCAGCCATTTTATTATTTGGTGTATCATTAGTATATGCTACCGCAGGAAGTATTAATTTTGATGTCATCAAAGGCGCATTGCACTTACCATTATTAGAAATAATTGGATTGATTATGATCTTTATTGGTATAGGTTTTAAAATTTCTCTTGTCCCCTTTCATTTTTGGGCAGCAGATGTTTACGAAGGTGCGCCTACTGTTATTTCCAATTATTTATCCGTCATATCAAAAGGAGCTGCTGTATATGTGTTAATGACCTTACTGTTTATAACTTTTACGGCATTTCAAAAAGAATGGAATTGGATAATGTACGGTACAGCTATTTTAACAATGGTAGTAGGAAACTTATTTGCTTTGCGTCAACAAAATATGAAACGATTTTTAGCATTCTCATCCATTGCACAAGCAGGATTTATCTTATTAGCTATGCTATCCAATAATGCCTTAGGTGTTAAGGCAATAGTATATTTCTTATTGGTATACATATTTTCAAATGTTGCTGCATTCGGAGTCGTACATGTTATCTCACTTAAATCAGGAAAAGAAAACATCGATGACTATAACGGGCTATATATTTCTAACCCTAAATTAAGTTTGGTACTAATGATAGCGTTGTTTTCATTAGCTGGTATTCCTCCGGTAGCTGGATTTTTCGCTAAGTTCTTTTTATATACAGCGGCAGCAAGTAAAGGATACTATGTATTAATATTTATAGCTGTATTAAACGTCACTATTTCATTATATTATTATCTACTGCCTGTTAGAGCTGCATTTTTGCGTCGTAGCGAAAATCCTATACCTTATTTTAAAAGTGATAATTATAGCCGAATAGCTTTTATTATTACTATGATAGGTTTATTAGTATTAGGTTTATATAGTGGCGTATTCGAATTTATATCGAATATTAGTAATATATTATAAAAATTGAATTTATAAATTAATAATTATGGCATTACCCGGTAAACATCAATTTGGAGAGATCAATGGGCAACGTGTTACCTTTGTTGAAAAAGGCGCAACAGAAGAAAGAATGAACTTTTTGAAAGAACTTTTAGAATATAATAATTTTGAAGTAATTATAGGGGAAAAGAAAAAGAAAAAAGAAGAAGATCCGACACTATATGATGTTGGTGTTACCGATTTAATTTTCAATCCAACCATTTGGATTTATGAAAGAAGATTAAAACGTAAAGATGGTAAAAGTGTAACCCATCAATATTGGGAAGGTAAAGATCATGCTAAACCACAATATTGGGAAAATAAATAAACAAAAAAGACCGCTTAAATTAATTTAAGCGGCTT